>NZ_VRMC01000055.1:0-41630 GCF_008369905.1 Pseudonocardia sp. EV170527-09 | reverse complement strand
GGACCCTGGCCGACGGCTGGGCCTACGCCCGACTCTATGAGTCGACCCGCCAACGCAACGACGCCCTACCCGGCTGGCTGCACTTCTACAATCACCACCGCGCTCACTCCGCCATCGGCGGCCAGCCACCAGTCACCAGGCTGACCAACCTCCCTGGACATCACACCTACGCCGGCATCGCCAACATCATGCTCAACGGCCTGGGTGTGCTGCTCTCGCCCGCCGACCGGCCCGGCATGCTCCCCGGGCTCAACGCCGGCGCGTTCAACCTGGGCGCCGGGATCAGCTTCGTGGTGCTGCCCGCGGTGCAGGTCGCCGTCGGCGGTGCCGAGCAGACCGGGGTCGGCGGCTACGCCGTGGGCATGGGTGTCGGGGCCGCGTGCACCGCGGGCGCGTTCGCGCTGTCGCTGCTCATCCCGCGTCCGGCCGCGGCCGAGACCGGCGCCGCACACGACGTGGCGGACGCCCGGTGAGCCGGGTCCTGGTCGTCGGCTCGCTCAACGCCGACCTGGTGGTGCGCACCGAGCGCTTCCCGGGACCGGGGGAGACCGTGGCCGGGGAGGACCTGACCGTGGGCCCCGGCGGCAAGGGGGCCAACCAGGCCGTCGCCGCCGCCCGGCTCGGGGCCGGTGCCGGGGTCGGGGTGGGCATGGTCGGCGCGATCGGCGACGACGACCACGGCCGCACCGTGCGCGACGCCGTCGCCGCCGCGGGTGCCGACGTCGACCGGGTCGCGGTGCGGGCCGGTACGGCCACCGGCACCGCGGTCATCACCGTCGACGCCGCGGGCGACAACACGATCGTCGTCTCGCCCGGGGCCAACGCCACCCTGGGGCCGGGGGACCTGCCCGCCTTCGACGACGTCGCGGTGCTGACGCTGTGCCTGGAGATCCCCACCCCGACGGTGCTGGCCGCCGCCCGGGCCGCCCGCGCCGCCGGGACCACCGTGCTGCTCAACCTCTCGCCCTACGCCCCGGTGCCCCCGGAGCTGCTCGACGCCACCGACGTGCTCGTCGTCAACGAGCACGAGGCCGCGCTGCTGGGGGAGCACCCGGTACCCCGGTCGGTGGTGACACGCGGGGCCGCGGGGTGCGAGGTCCACGACGCCGACCGCGATACGGTGTCCACAGTGGATGCGATGCGGGTCGAGCCGGTGGACACCACCGGCTCGGGCGACGCGTTCCTCGCGGCCGTCGCCGTGCGGCTCGCCGCCGGGGACGACCTGGTCGACGCGGCCCGCTACGCCGTGCGCGCCGGTGCCCTCGCGGTGACCGTCGCCGGGGCGCAGCTGCCGCCGGTCGGCGACGACGAGCGCATCCGCTTCGGGCTGTAGGCCCCACGAACGCCGGTGTCCCGGCCGGACCGCCATCCGGCCGGGACACCGGTTCCCGCCCCGCCGGGTTCCGGCCGCCGGCCGGTGTCCACGCGGTGTGTCGCCCGGCTCGGAGCACCCGGCCCAGAGCATCCGGCTCGGAGCACCCGGCTCAGAGGACGGTGAGCGTGATCGTGTCGCCCGGTTCGGCGTCGCTGCCCGCTCCCGGGTCCTGCCCGATGACGCGCCCGTCACGGCGACCGAACGGGAAGCCGCGCTCGACGTCGACGTCGAAGCCTGCCTGGCGCAGCAGGTCCGAGGCCTCGTCGGCGCGCATCCCGATCACGAACGGCACCGAGGTGGGGCCCGGCTCCGCGGCGGGCGGCGTGGTCGTCGGGGGCGGGGCGGGCTCGGCGCCGCGACTGGTGACCAGGGTGACCGCCGCGCCGCTCGCCAGCCGGGTCCCGGCCGGCGGGTCGGTGCGGATGACCGCCCCGGCCGGCACCTCGGTGCTGTACTCCGCCGCGGTCGTGGACTGCACCGGGGTCAGCCCGGCGCGGCGCACCGCGTCCTCGGCGGTGGCCACGGCGCTGCCCGCCGGCACGTCGGGGACGGCGGGCCGGCCGGTGGAGACGACCAGGGTGACCGTGGTGCCGCGCAGCACGCGGGTCTCCGGCGCCGGGTCGACCTGGGCGACCCGGTCGGGGGCCACCTCGTCGTCGGCGCGTTCGGTGACGGTCGGGGTCAGGTCGGACTCGGCGACCAGCGCGGTCGCCTGCTCCCGGTCCATGCCGGTGACCGCGGGCATCGTGGTCCAGCGGCCCGACCCGAGCCACCAGGCGCCCGTCCCGGCCAGCGCGGCCAGCAGCAGGAGCAGCACCATCCACAGCGCGAACACCCGTCGGCCACGACGGCGGCGCCCGGCCAGCTCCTCGCGGGTCATCGGCTCCGGCTGACCGGCGGGGGTGACGGCGGTGCCGTGCGCGCCGCGGGCCCTGGTCTGCACCCGGGTGCCGCCGGGGCCCGGCGCGGCCGCGTCGAGCGGCCGGTGGCGCAGCGGTCCGGCGGGGAGGGTGGCGCCGTCGTCGGGTGGCGGCGGGCCGGGCGGGCGCGGCGTCGCGGTCCGGGGCAGGCCCAGCCGGTCGGCCATGTCCAACAGCTCGCGGCGGAAGTGCTCCGCGTCGACCGGGCGCTGCTCCGGGTCCCGCGAGGTGGCCCGGGCGACGAGCGCGTCCACGGCCGGTGGCAGGCCCGGGACCAGCGCCGACGGCGGCGGCACGTCCTCGTTCACGTGTCGGTAGGCCACCGACAGCGGGTTGTCGGCGGTGTAGGGCGGCTGCCCGGTCAGCATCTCGTAGAGCACGACGCCGGCGGCGTAGACGTCGCTGCGGCCGTCGGCGCGACCGGACACGACCTGCTCGGGGGAGAGGTAGGCCATCGTCCCGAGGATCATCCCCGCGTGGCTGACCCCGGCCTCGGCGGCTGCGGTGAGCAGCCCGAAGTCGGCCACCTTCACCTCGCCGCCGGAGGAGATCAGCACGTTCTCCGGCTTCACGTCCCGGTGCACCATGCCGAGCCGGTGGGCGCGGGCCAGCCCGGCGAGGACCGGCTCCAGCACCCGCACCGCGGCGGGAAGCCCGAGTGCGCCGCGGGCGCGCAGCACGTCGCGCAGGGTGCCGCCGTCGACCAGCTCCATGACGACGAACAGGCTGGCCTCGCCCAGCGGACCCGCCGGGACGGTGCCCCGGTCGTAGACGGCGACGACGCACGGGTGGTCGATCCGGGCCGCCAGGCGAGCCTCCCGGTCGAACCGGGTGCGGAAGGCGTGGTCCCCGGCCATCCTCGGGTCCATCACCTTGATCGCGACGGCGCGTTCGAGGCGGGTGTCGGTGCCGTGGTGCACCGTCGACATGCCGCCGCGGGCCAGCACCGGGCCGACCCGGTAGCGACCGTCGAGCAGCACCTCGCCGGGGCCGTCGGCGGCGAGCCGCCCGGCCCCACCCGGGGTGCCGGGGGCGGCCGGACCGGACGGTGAGCTCATCGCGGGTCAGGTTACCGGTGGGGATCCGGGCGCTCGTGCAGGTGGTCGGCGCGGGGGCCGCCGGGGCCGGTCGGTGCGGTGGGCGTCGGCGCCGCCCCGGGCGGTGTGGGACAGTGTCCGGCTGTGAACGAGTCCTTCCCCGCCGCTGTCACCGAGGAGACGCTGAGCGTCGCCGAGGTGGCCGACCGCCTGTCGATCCCCGTCTCCCGGGTGCACCAGCTCGTCCGCGACGGGCAGCTCCTGTCCTTCAAGGAGGGGCACGACGTCGTCGTCCCCGCGGCGCTGCTCGACCGGGACGGCGTCGTCCGCGGGCTGCCGGGCACGATCGTCGTCCTGCGTGACGGCGGCTACGACGACCACGCGATCCTGACCTGGCTGTTCAGCGAGGAGGAGTCGCTGGACGGCGCCCCGATCACCGCGCTGCGCGCGGGCCGGCACAAGGAGATCAAGCGCCGCGCCCAGGCCATGGCCTTCTGACCGGTGCCCTGCGGGGCGCGGCCCGTCAGGCGCGGGCGCGGTGGATGCGGTCGCGCGCCAGCTGGCTCCCGCGGGCGGCCAGGGCCCGGCCGAGCCGGGGCAGCGCGACGGCGGCCCGGCGCCGGTTCGACACCGCGACCCGGCGGGTCAGGACGTCGTAGCCGGCGTCGGCGATCTCGTCGAGGATCTCGGCGTACAGCACCCGGGCGGCGCCGACGCAGGCCCGCGACACCGGCTCCAGCATCGGGATCCCCGGGTCGGCCCGGCGGTAGGTGGCCCGGGTCCGGGCGACCAGGTGGGCCAGGGCGCGGCGGATCCGCGGGTCCGGGCGCCCGGTGCGCCGACTCCAGGCCAGCAGCTCCCGGTCGACGCCGAACGCGGCGAGCTCGTCGGCGGGCAGGTACACGCGGCCGCGGTCGAGGTCCTCGCCGACGTCGCGCAGGAAGTTCGTGATCTGGAACGCCACGCCCAGCAGCGCGGCGTGCGGCTCGGCCTCGGCCCGCGGCACGACGGTCCCGAGCACCGGCAGCGTCTGCAGCCCGATCACCGCGGCCGAGCCGTGCACGTAGACGGCCAGCTCGTCGTCGGTGGCGTAGTCGGTGACGGACAGGTCCATCCGCATCGAGACCATGAAGTCCCGGAACAGCGACGCGTCGAGGTCGTGGCGGCGCGCGGTCTCGGCGACGGCGATGACCTCGGGCCTGCTGCCGGGCAGCGGCGTGCCCGCCAGCGCGGCCGCCAGCTCGGCGTCGAGCGCGTCGAGCCGGGTGTGCGGGTCCCCGCCGCCCGCGCCGTCGGGGTCGTCGACGATCTCGTCGGCGAAGCGCGCGAAGCCGTAGAGGGCGTGAATGTCGACCCGTCGCTCCGGGGGGAGCAGCCGGGTCGCGAGGAAGTAGGTGCGCCCGTGCTCGGCGTGCAGCGCCCGGCAGGCGGCGTAGGCCGCGCGCAGCTGCGGGTCGGTCAGGCCGGCGGCGTCGAGCTCGACGCGGACGGCCCGCTCAGCCGCGGAGGGCCGCATCGTCGGTGGGCGGCTGTGTCGCGGACTGTGTCGCGGACTGTGTTGCGGGCCGTGTCACGGCCGGGGTCGGCGACGGGGTGCTCCGGCGCAGGCCGAGCGGGTCCGGCCGGAGCAGCGACACCGCGGCCAGGACACCGGCCAGGGCGCAGGCCAGCAGGTAGTGCGGCACGTAGAGGGCGGTCTCGCCGTCGGGGAAGTACACGATCATCAGCCAGATCGAGCCGAACACGACCCACTGCAGCCCGCGGGCGCTCCACGGCGTCATCGCGAGCAGGCAGAACCCCCAGCTCAGGTACCACGGCAGTGTGGTGGGGGAGAGGACCGCGGCCAGCGCCAGGGCGATCGCCGCGTTGCGCACCGCGACCCGCGGGTCGTTGCGGCCGCGCCACCACAGCAGCGCGATCAGTGCGGCCATCACCAGCGCGCCGATGAACCGGAACGTGTCGACGAACGCCTGGGAGTTCACCTCCTCGGCGAACATCCCGGCCACGCTCGCGGTCGCCTGCCCGACGGCGGTCGGCACCGACAACCAGTTCACGATCATCGAGGGGGCGCTGAGCGCGGGCAGCCAGCCCAGCCCGAGACCGGTGAGCCAGGTGGCCCCGCCGAACACGACGCCGAACACCGCCACCGACGGCACCCCGGCCCGGACCAGCCGCGACCAGAACCCGCCGGAGAGCTTCGCCGCCCACACGAGCACCAGGAACGGCAGCACGATCCCGGCCGAGGCCTTGACCGCCATCGCCAGCGACGCGACGACGATCGCCCACACGAACCGCTCCCGCAGCGCCAGCAGCGCCGCCAGCGGCAGCAGGCCGATGACCAGCAGGTCGTTGTGCACCCCGCCGACCATGTGCACGACCATCACCGGGTTCGCCACGGCCAGCCACAGCGCGACCGCTGGGCGCCCGCCCAGTCGCCGGGTCAGCGCGGGCAGCACCGCGACGAGCAACAGCAGCCCGGTGACCAGGCTCAGCCGCATCAGCACGACGCCGAGCAGCACGTTCTGGCCGGCGAGCAGGACCACACCCTGGGCGAGCAGGATGAACAGCGGCCCGTAGGGGGCGGGGGTGTCCTGCCAGAAGAAGTGGACGTTGTCGGTGAAGATCCCGCCCATGGTGTCCGGCCCGACCACGTACGGGTCGTACCCGGCCAGCGGCAGCGCGCCCTGGGCGAGGTAGCTGTAGGGGTCGCGGGTGAACAGCGGCGCCGTGACCAGCATCGGCAGCATCCACACCGCCGCCGTCGTCAGCACCGCGCGGCCGCCGGCGCTGCGGGCGAGCACGGCGCGGCCCAGCCGCACCCACGCCCACACCATCAGCACCAGGCCGACATAGATCACGATCGTCGCGAGCATCGCGCCGTGGCCGTAGCGCCAGAACGACAGGGCCGAGTTGCCGATCACCGGGTCCCGCATCGGGATCCCGCCGCCGCCGAACGAGCCGAGGAACATCAGCACGGTTCCGGCCAGCCCCAGCAGCAGGATGCCCCGCGGCGGCGAGCCGAGCCGCTCGACCGGACCGGGCCCGGCGGGCCGCGAGGTGGCGGGCGGGGGCACGACCGGGCCCGCGCCGGGGTCCGGCGTCACCGGTTCGGGAGCCGCCGGGCGGGGGAGCGGGGGCGAGGGCTGAGCCGTCATCGTGTCCGTGTGTGCTGGTCGGGCGTCGTCGGGACCATGATTCCACGCCCCTCGGCGCTCGTACTCGGCGCCTGCCCGCAGCGGCCGCCGTCAGTGGTGCCCAGTGCCACCCTCAGCGACCCGTGCGTGCTCCGACCCCGTGCCCGGCGCGCTCGGCCGGGCGCGGACCGGTGATCCGCTCGGCCGCCAGCCGCCCGGAGATCAGCACCGGCGGGATCCCGACGCCGGGGGTCGTGCCGCACCCGGCGAGCACCGCGTTCGCCGTCCCACGGACCAGGTTGCGCGGCCGGAACGGTCCGGTCTGGGCCAGTGTGTGCGACGCCGAGAACGGCGTGCCCGCCGCCATCCCGGCGGCCGCCCAGTCCTGCGGGGTCCACATCCGGGTCCAGCTCGGCTCCGCCGAGGGGTCCACCAGGCCGCGGTCGGCGAGCACCCCGAACAGCTCCTCGGCGTAGGCCGGGCCGACCCGGGCCCAGTCGATGCCGGGCGCCACCGCGGTGTTCGGGCAGGGCGCGAGCACGCTCATGACCTCGCGCCCGTCGGGCTGCAGCGACGGGTCGGTCAGCCCGGGCCGGGTGACCAGCAGCGACGGGTCGGACATCAGCCGGCCCTCGTCGATGATCTCGCGGAAGGTGCCGTCCCAGGAGCCGCCGAAGGAGATCGTGTGGTGGTGCTGCGCGGTGCCGGGGGCGGGGGCGGGCATCCCGGCGTGCACGACGACGGCGCTGGGCGACCAGCGCAGCCCGACCGGGCGTCGCGGCGCCCCGCCGAGCAGCGCGTAGGCCGCGGGCAGCTCGGGGGAGAGCACGACCGCGTCGCACGGGGTGCGCGACTCGTCGGTGCCGTCGGCGCCGGTGTGCCGGACCGCGGTGACCCGGCCGCCGGAGCGGTCCAGGCCGGTCACGGTGCGGCCGTAGTGGATCTCGGCGCCCGCATCGGCCGCCGCGCCGGCCAGCGCGGTCCCCATCATCCGCATGCCGCCGCGGGGGAAGTACACGCCCGCGATCGTGTCCATGTAGGCGATCACGCCGTAGGCGCCGAGCGCGTCGCGCGGGGAGACCCCGGCGTAGAGCGCCTGGAAGGAGAACACCCGGCGCAGCCGCTCGTCGGGCAGGAAGCGGTCGATCCGCCGACCGAGCCGTCCGAACCCGCCGAGCGCGGCGAGCCGGGCCAGGTCGGGGCCGAGCAGCGACAGCGGGGAGTCCATGTTCGCGCCGATGAAGTGGTCCATCTCGGCGCGGTAGAGGTCGGTGAGCCAGCGACGCAGCCGCCGGTACCCGGCCGCGGAGTCCGGGCCGCAGGTCTCACGGATCTCGTGCTCCATCGCGGCGGCGTCGGTGTGCACCGCGATGGCCGAGCCGTCGGCGAACTCGGCCCGGTAGGCGGGGTCGAGCCGGACGAGGTCGAGCCGGTCCGCGGTGGTCTCGCCGACGGCGGCGAAGGCGGACTCCAGCAGCTCCGGCATGGTCAGCACGGTCGGGCCGGTGTCCAGGGCGTAGGTGCCGTGGGCGTCGGTCACGTCGAGCCGCCCGGCGCGGCCGCCGGGGACGCTCTCCCGCTCGACGATCGTGACCCGGCGGCCCGCGCCCAGCAGGTGCAGCGCGGTCGACAGCCCGGCCAGCCCCGCCCCCACGACGACGACGTGGTCGGAGGGCCCTTCGATCCGTCGCATCCCGCTCACCAGGCCCGTCGGGTGGCGCGCTCGGCCAGCTCGAACAGGTGCGACCGGCCCGGTTCCGCGACCGGTGCGGAGTCGAGTGCGTCGAGCGCGGCGCCGGTGAGGGCGGCGATCCGCTGCTCCACCGACTGCACCGCGCCCAGCTCGGACAGCGCGGAGCGGGCCCGGTCCAGGCTCGCGGCGTCCAGGTCGGGGTCGCCGAGCGCGGCGAGGACGACGTCGGCGGCGGCCCGGTCCCCGCGCTGCTCGGCCCGCTGCAGGGCCGCGGCGACCAGCAGGGTCCGCTTGCCCTCGCGCAGGTCGTCCCCGGCGGGCTTGCCGGTGACCCGGGGGTCGCCGAACACGCCGAGCAGGTCGTCGCGCAGCTGGAACGCGACGCCGATGTCGGCGCCGTAGCGCCGGTAGGCCGCGACGACCCGCGGGTCGGCCCCGGCGATTGCCGCGCCCAGGTGCAGCGGCCGCTCCACGGTGTAGGCGGCGGTCTTGAAGCGGTCGATGGTCAGCGCGGTCGACTCCGCGGTGTCCCCGGAGGCCTGTGCCAGCACGTCGAGGTACTGGCCGGAGAGCACCTCGGTGCGCATCGCCCGCCACGGCTCGGCGGCGCGGGTGTGGGCGCCCTCGGGCAGTGGGGCGGCGTGGAACATGTCGTCGGCCCACACCTGGGCCAGGTCCCCGACGAGGATCGCGACGGCGGCGCCGAACCGGGCCGGCGGACCCGACCAGCCGTTCGCCGCGTGCATCCTGGCGAACTCCACGTGCACCGTCGGCCGGCCGCGCCGGGTCGAGGAGGCGTCCATCAGGTCGTCGTGGACCAGCGCGCACGCCTGGATCAGCTCCAGCGACGCGATCGCGCTCAGCACACCGTGGGCGTGCGGGTCGGCCGGGTCACCACCCGCGCCGCGCCAGCCCCACCAGGCGAAGGTGGGCCGCAGTCGCTTCCCGCCGCCCAGGACGAACCCGGCCAGCGCGTCGGCGGCCTGCACGACGACCGGGTCGATGCCCGACACCTCGGCGCGGCGGCGGTCCAGGTACCCGGCCAGCACCCGTTCCACGTGCTGGGGCAGCGCGTCGTCCAGGGGGGCCGGACCGGTCGTGGACGGGCCGGGGGACCCGGACGGACCGGACGGTGCGGACACGGGGGAGACGGGGTCTGCCACGGCGACCAGGCTATCGGTGCGCCGGGGACCCGGCCCGTCGATGCGGTGGTGGTGCACGTCATGGCCGCTCGGGGGCGGTGCGGACCTCTCGGCGGGCGACCGGTGGGTCGTGCGCCCCGTAAGGTCGTCGCCGTGACGACGAGTTCCGCATCCACGGTGACCGAACGGATCAGCGTCGACCGACCCTTCTTCGCGGTGGAGTTCTTCCCGCCGAAGGACGACCAGGGCGAGGCGGAGCTGTGGCGCGCCATCCGCCGCCTCGAGGTGCTGGACCCCGCCTACGTCTCGGTGACCTACGGCGCGGGCGGCTCCAGCCGCGACCGGACCGTCCGCACGGTCGAACGGATCGCCACCGACACCACGCTCTGCTCGATGGCGCACCTGACCGCCGTCTCGCACTCCACCGACGAGCTGCGCCACGTGATCGGGTCGCTGGCCGCCGCGGGGGTCCGCAACATCATGGCGCTGCGCGGGGACCCGCCCGGCGACCCGCTCGGCGAGTGGGTCGCCCACCCCGAGGGACTCGAGTACGCCGACCAGCTGGTCGCGCTGATCAAGCGGTCCGGCCCGTTCTGCGTGGGCGTCGCCGCGTTCCCCTACGGCCATCCGCGCTCGGCCGACCTCGACGCCGACACCGAGCGGCTCGTCGGGAAGTTCCGGGCGGGGGCGGAGTTCGCCGTCACCCAGCTGTTCCTGGAGCCCGAGGGCTTCCTGCGGCTGCGTGACCGGGTCGCCGCCGCCGGGTTCGACCAGCCGATCATCCCCGGCATCATGCCGCTGACCTCGGAGAAGACCTTCCGCAAGGGCCCGGAGCTGTCGGGCTCGCCGTTGCCGGGAGCACTGGTGGAGCGGCTCGCGCCCTACTCCGGCGACGCGGCGGCGTTCCGCGCCGCGGGGATGGAGGTCACCGGCGAGCTGTGCGAGCGGCTGCTCGCCGAGGGTGTCCCCGGGATCCACTTCTACTGCCTCAACCGGTCCACGGCGACGACCGAGCTGGTCGAGCGGCTCGGGCTGGCGCCGCGCCACGAGGGGGCCCGGCACTCCACCCCGGCCTGACCCTGCGCCGCACCGCCCACCCCGGTCCGAGGGCCGGGCCGGTGGTCAGGCCGGGCGCACCAGGTGCAGGTCCGGGGCCGGTCGGGCGCCCGTCGGCCCGACGTCGGCCCAGGTCGTCTTGCCGCCGCGGTGCGGGCGCACCCCCCAGCGCTGTGCGAGCCGGTCGACGATCTGCAGCCCGCGCCCGCGGGTGGCGGTGGGGTCGTGGGGCTGCTCGCGTCCGCGGACGACCGAGCCGTCGCGCACGCGCAGCCGCACCGCGCCGTCGCGCACCCGGGCGGTCACCAGCATCGGGGTGTGTGCGTGGTCGATGCCGTTCGCGACCAGCTCGTGCAGCACGAGTGCCGCGTCGTCGAGGGTCGAGTCGTCCACCAGCGGCGTCAGGAACCGCGTCAGCTCGTGCCGGGCCGCGCGGCACGCGGCTGCGTCGGGCTCCACCCTCAGGGTCCAGGACTGCGCGGTCACGGCCCGCCCCCTCCCCGTCCTGCCGGGTCGTCCCACCCGACCTGAACCGGTTACCCGGTGTGCCCCCGTCGCACACGCCCGCGGTCACCCACCCGTGGGCCGCCCGGAGCGGGTACGGTCACAGATCCGACGCGTAGAGCCAACTGCGCGTGCCCGCAGCTGCGAGCACGACGTGGAGGCCCCGCTTGCGCATTGCCGTCATCCGTACCCCCGAGGTCCCGAGAACGTGCGGCGCGGGAATCACCGCCGCCTCGCTGGCCGCCGCCGGTCACACCGTCCGGGTGTTCACCGACATCCCCGACGACCCGGACCTGGCCGCCCGGGCCGGCAGTGACGCACTGCGCGTACAGCCGTGGGACGCCGGGCAGGACACCGCACTGGCCGCGGCGTGGTCCGACGACCCGCCCCAGGTGGTGCACGCGATCGGTCTGCGCGCCGGGGTCGCCGCCGCCGCGACCGGGGTGCCGGTGGTGCAGGTCTACCCGCCCGACGCCCCGGGCCCGGCCGTGGTTCCCGCGGCCCGTACCTGGTCGTCGCCGGGGGTGGCCCGGGTGCTGGCCTCCAGCGAGGAGCAGCACACCGCGCTGCTGCGCCGCGGGGTGCCGCGGGCGGCGTTGCGGACGGTGCCGACCGCCGTCGACACCGACGCCTTCACCCCCGACGGCCCGGCGCTGCGCCGGGGTGACCGGCCTCGGCTCCTCGCGGTCGGCTCGCTGGCCGACGGCGCCGGGGTGGACACGGTGATCCGGGCGCTGGCCCGGATCCGCACCGCCGAGCTGCTGGTCGCCGGCGGCGCGGCGGGCCAGGACCCGGACCGCGCGCGCCTGTTCGACATCGCCCGCGAGGCCGGTGTCGCCGGACGCGTCCGGTTCCTCGGGCCGGTCGAGGGGGCCCTGCTCCCGCGGTTGCTGCGCTCGGCCGACGTCGTGGTCGCCGCGCCGGAGCACGACGTCGGGGTCGGGGCGGTCCTGCAGGCGATGGCGTGCGCGCGGCCGGTCGTGGCGACCGGGGTGGGCGGGCTGCGCGACGTCGTCGTCGACGGGGTGACCGGGATGCTGGTCCGCCCGGCCCGGCCGGCGGAGCTGGCGGTCGCGCTGCGCGGTGTGCTCGGCGACGACGCCCTGCGCGTCGGGTTCGGGATCGCGGGCCGGGACCGTGCGGTGTCACGGTTCGACCGGGTGCGGATCGCCCAGGCCCTGACCGCCGTCTACGGCGAGCTGGTCGGCGAGCCGGTCGTCGAGCCCGCCGAGGACGACGACCCCGAGGCCCGCACGCCGGTGGGCGCCGTGGGCTGACGCGGCGGCCATGCTCCCGGGCCCACGCGGCGTCGCGGATCACGCACGCACCGTCGGTATGGGGCTCGGTGTCCGGTACCGCCTGCGCCGTGCGAGTGGTCATCCGCGTGACTGGTGAGCGACGCTAAGCATCGGCTCCTACCGTGATCGGCATGCGCACAGCCGACGATCAGTGGGACATCACCAGCAGCGTGGGCGCCACCGCCCTGGCCGTCGCCGCGGGGCGGGCACTGGAGACCCGCCGCCCCGACCGCCTGGTCGACGATCCGTACGCCCAGCGGTTCGTCGATGCGGCCGGGACGCTGTCGGCCGTGCCGCAGGACCCGGACGACCCCGCCGACCCGTGGGTCGTGCAGGCCGGCTACCAGGGCGTGCGTTCCCGCTTCTTCGACGAGGCCCTCACCGGCGCCGGGACGACCCAGGTCGTGCTGCTCGCCGCGGGCCTCGACGCGCGGGCCCTGCGGCTGCCGTGGCCCGCCGGGACCACGGTGTTCGAGGTCGACCAGCCGAAGGTGCTGGACTTCAAGGACGGGGTCGTCGCCGAGGCGGGGATCACGCCGACCGCGCGCCGGGTCACCGTGCCGGTCGACCTGCGCCACGACTGGCCCGCCGCGCTCACCGCCGCCGGTTTCGACCCGGCCCGGCCGACCGCCTGGCTGGCCGAGGGGCTGCTGCCCTACCTGCCCGCCGACGCCGAGCAGCTCCTGTTCGAACGGGTGCACGCGCTGTCGGTGCCGGGCAGCCGGATCGCCGTCGAGCACTTCGGCGACCAGGTGGAGCGGATCGCGGACGACCCGTCGTTCCGGGAGACAGCCCAGGAGATGCTGCCCGGCACCGACGTCCGCGAGCTGTTCTTCGCCGAGCCCCGGACCGAGCCCTGCGACGCCTGGCTGCGCCGCCACGGCTGGACGGTCACCGCCCGTACGGCCCGCGACGTCGCCGCGGGCTACGGGCGGCCGCTGGGCGGCACGGTCGCCGACATCCTCGGCGCGACGGCGCTGCTGTGGGCCGATCGGCCCTGAGCGGCGAGCTCAGCGCGCGGCGCGGGCGTCGACGAGCAGGGCGAGGTGCAGCGTCGTCCGCACCTCGGGGTCGGTGAGGTCGAGGTCCAGCAGGGCGGACAGGCGGCGCAGCCGGGCGTAGGCCGCCGGGCGGCCCACCCCGAGCCTGCGGGCGACGTCGGCGACGACCCCGCCGGCGTCGACCAGGGCCCACAGGGTGTCCCGGGCGTCGGCCTGCGCGGCCGCGGGCAGTGCGCCCACCGGGCCGAGGACGTCCGCGGCGAAGCCGAGCAGGTGGGGGCCGTCGCCGAGGCGGTGCACCAGACCGCGCAGCGCGGGCACCCGGACGGGGCCGCGGCCCCCGGTCGCGGCATGGGCGGCCGCGTCCTCGCGGGCCCGGCGCAGCAGGTCCGGCAGGTCGGCGACGGAGCCGGGCCCGGCCGTCGCCGCGGCCACCGTGGCGGGCAGCGCGGCGAGCAGCGGGCGGCCGTCGCCGGGGACGAGCACGACGAGCTCCCCGGGTGCGGGGGAGGCCACCGTCGCCGCCGGTGCGACGGCGGCGAGTGCCGCGTCGACGCCCTGGTCCGGGGGGTGGTCGCCGGTCGCGCGCAGCGCCACCACCGACAATCCGACGGCGGTGTCCAGCCCGGCGGCGCGGGCGCGCACCGCCAGCCGTCCGGCGTCGGACGGGACCGCGGCGGCCAGGTCGGCGACCAGTGCGTCGCGGGCGGCGCGCAGCAGGACCACCGGATCCGGGTCGAGCAGCGACACCGCGTCCGCGGCGGCGTCGAGCACCGCGGGGACCCGGTCGGCGGTGCCCGGCGTCGGCCGCGACGGCACCGTCAGCCGCCCCCACCGCGCGCCCGGCCGCCCGACCGGCGCGGTCGCCCAGCCCTCGGGCCCGGCGGGCCCGGCGAGCCGCGAGCGCGCCCCCCAGTCCCGCAGGTCCGGACCGCCCGCCGTGAGCAGCACCCGGTGCGCGAGGTCCTCGCACACCACGGGCGCGTCGATCCGACGGGCCAGCTCGTCGACCACGCGCTCCGGCCCCACCCGGTGCAGTGCGAGCGACCGGAACGCGGCCTCGGCGCCCGGCGGCCCGGGGAGGTCGTCGCCGCGGTCGACGACCTCCCCCAGCACGCCCGCGACGATCTCGGCGAAGCGCACCGTGCGGCGCAGCTCCACCAGCGGGAACCCGGCCGCGCGGGCGGCCTGCACCAGCCCGGCGGGCAGCGACGGCAGCTGCTGCCCGATCTCGACGACCAGCCCGACCGCCCCGGCGGCCCGCAGCGCGTCGACGTAGCGGGCGGGGACGGTGGTGGGGTCGGCCACCGGCATCCCCACCGACAACACCAGCACCCCCGGGGGCAGCGTCCCGGCCGGGTCGGCGACCTCGCTGACGTGCACCCAGCGCACCGGGGTGCCCAGCGCCGCCCGCCCGGCCCGGACGGCCGGTGCCCCGGCCCGGACCTCCGGACGGGCCAGCACGTCGGCGATGGTCGGGTACACCGGGGGATCCACTCCGTTCGCCGGCTGGCTCGGGACGATACGGATCGTATCCCTGACCGGAGCCGTCGCGGCGCCGACGATCGGAGGTGTCCACGCCGCTACCGAGGGAGCCCCACGTGACCGCCGTCGAGAACCCGACCCGGACCGAGGCCGGTGCCACCCCGGACGCGCCCGCCCTCTCGCCGCACGCCGATGCGGCGGGCCGGCACCTCTGGATGCACTTCGCCCGGATGCACGGCCGCGACGGCGCGAACCCGATCCCGGTCATCACCCGCGGCGAGGGCGTGCACCTGTGGGACGACCGCGGGCGCCGGATCCTCGACGGCCTCGCAGGCCTGTTCGTCGTCCAGGCCGGGCACGGGCGGCGCGAGCTGGCCGAGGTCGCCGCCCGGCAGGCGTCGGAGCTGGCGTTCTTCCCGGTCTGGGGCTACACGACCCCACCCGCGGCCGAGCTCGCCGAGCGGCTGGCCCATCTCGCCCCCGGCGACCTGAACCGGGTCTTCTTCACCTCCGGCGGCGGCGAGGCCGTCGAGAGCGCCTGGAAGGTGGCCAAGCAGTACTTCAAGCTCCGCGGCCGCCCGCTCAAGCACAAGGTGATCTCCCGGGCGACGGCCTACCACGGCACCACGCACGGGGCGATGGCCGTGACCGGGCTGCCCGCGATGAAGAAGGACTTCGAGCCGCTGGCCCCCGGCGGGTTCCGCGTGCCCAACACCAACCTCTACCGCCACCCCGAGTTCGACGGCGACGCCGAGGCGCTGGGCCGCTGGGCCGCCGACCGGATCGAGGAGGCCATCGCGTTCGAGGGCGCCGACACCGTCGCCGCGGTCGTGCTGGAGCCGGTGCAGAACTCCGGTGGCTGCCTGACCGCGCCGCCGTCGTACTTCGCCCGGGTCCGCGAGATCTGCGACCGGCACGACGTCCTCCTCGTCGCCGACGAGGTGATCACCGGCTTCGGCCGCCACGGCGTCCCGTTCGCCAGCGCGAAGTTCGGGTTCACCCCGGACATCATCACCTGCGCCAAGGGCATGACCTCGGGCTACGGGCCGCTGGGCGCGATGATCGCCTCGGAGAAGGTGATCGAGCCGTTCCTCGCCCCCGGCGTGACGTTCCCGCACGGCTACACCTGGGGCGGGCACCCGGTCTCGGCCGCCGTCGCGCTCGCGAACCTCGACCTCATGGAGCGCGAGGACCTCTACGGCAACGTCACGTCCCACGCCGACGCGTTCGGCGCGACCCTCGACCGGCTCCGCGACCTGCCGATCGTCGGTGACGTCCGCGGCGACGGCTACTTCTGGGCCATCGAGCTCGTGCGCGACCGGGAGACCCGGGAGACCTTCGGCCCGCAGGAGCGGGAGCGGCTGGTGCGCGGCTTCCTCCCCGGGGCGCTGTTCGAGGCGGGCCTGTACTGCCGGCCCGACGACCGCGGGGACGTCGTGATCCAGCTGGCGCCGCCGCTGATCGCCGGCCAGGCCGAGTTCGACGAGATGGAGCAGATCCTGCGGCACGTGCTCACCGAGGCGTCGGAGGTCGTATGAGTTCGGAGGGACCCGCCGCGTCGGGTTGTTGACCAACCGGCGGGTAACTAGGTTGAACGCGCAGGCGCCGCACCGCGGCGGGGCATGCGACGGGGGGTTCCATGACGACCGACGACCTCACCGGCGGACGCGAGGTCGTCGTGACCCAGGCCCGGTCGCACACCGAGCGCGGCATCCTGCGGCGCTGGGCCGAGGAGCACCACCCGGGCGCGAGGGTCGTCGGGATCGGCCCGAACGGCGAGGTGCCGTCCGCCCTGGGGGAGGCCCTGCACGGCGACGACACCGTGATCGTCCCCGCCCGCGTGGCCTGGGTGACCCCCGAGCCGGAGGACAGCGGCGCGGTCGGCAAGCTCACCGGGCTCGCCACCTCGGCCGTCATGCGGATGGCCTGGTCGCCGCTGCACCCCTCGATGGCCCGGCACCGCCCGGACGCGGCGCGGGTCGTCGTGGGGGAGGCCGCGACCGTCGCCGACCTGGTGTCGCGGTTCGTCGCCCAGGAGAGCGGGCGGCCCGGCAGCAACGGCTTCACCCGCTTCGTCGCCCGGCAGGCCGTGCTGGCCTGCGACCGCGCGGAGCGGCGGATCCTCGGCGACCGCTACAAGGTGCCGCGCCGGATGGTCGAGCAGATCACCTCCTCGTCGCGGTTCACGGCGCTGGTCGACCGGCTCGCCCGGCAGACCGGCACCCCGGCCGCCGAGGTCGAGCAGCGCCTCGAGTCCTGCCTGCACGAGATGGCCGCGGTGCAGAGCCCGCCGGCGATCGACGTGTTCCGGGCGATGATGGGCCCGATGCACTCCAAGGCCTGGGACGTGCAGGTCGACGAGTCCGGGCTGGAGCGGCTGCGGGAGCTCAACAAGGAGCACGCGCTGGTCTTCCTGCCCAGCCACCGTTCCTACGCCGACCCGCTGCTGTTCGCCGAGGTGCTGCACGACCGCGACTTCCCGCGCAACCACGTGCTCGGCGGCAACAACCTGTCGTTCTGGCCGATGGGGGCGCTGGGCCGCCGGGCCGGGATCGTGTTCATCCGGCGCACCTTCGGCGGGGACACGATCTACAAGGCCGCGATCCAGGAGTACCTGGGGCACCTGCTCGCGAAGCGCTTCAACCTGGAGTGGTACATCGAGGGCGGCCGCAGCCGCACCGGCAAGCTGCGCAAGCCCCGCATCGGGCTGCTGCGGTACCTGGTGTCCGCGCTGGAGGAGCGACCCGAGCTCGACGCGATCCTGGTGCCGGTGTCGATCGTCTACGACCAGCTGCACGAGGTCGGTGCGATGGCCGCCGAGCAGCGTGGGGCGGCGAAGAAGGCCGAGGGGCTGGGCTGGCTGCTCGGCTACTTCCGGGACCAGCGCCGCCACATCGGCACCGCCCGGGTGCGCTTCGCCGAGCCGTTCGCGCTGCGCCAGGCGCTGGCCGACGCCGGGCCGGGCCGAGCCCAGCTGGAGAAGGTCGCGTTCCGGGTGTGCGCCGGCATCAACCGGGTCACCCCGGCCACCGCGACCTCGCTCGCGACCTTCGCGCTGCTCTGGGCGCAGGACAGGGCACTGACCCTGCAGCAGGTCCGGGAGGTCGTCGCGCCCTTGGCGGACTACCTGGAGGCCCGCGGCATCCCGGTGCCGATCGCCGAGCTGCGGACCCGGCACGGCCTGCGGATGACCCTCGACCGGCTCGCCGAGGCCGGTGTCGTCACGATCTACGACGGCGGCACCGAGCCGGTCTTCGCCATCAGCACCGGCCGCCACCACGTGGCCGCGTTCTACCGCAACGGCGCGCTGCACCACCTGCTCAACCGGGCCATGCTGGAGATCGCGCTGCTGCGGGTGGGCGACGCCGACCCGGACGAGGACATCGTCGAGGTCGCCTGGCGGGAGCTGGCCCGGCTCCGGGACCTGCTGAAGTTCGAGTTCTTCTTCTCCACCCGCCGCGAGTTCCGCGCCGAGATCATCGGCGAGCTCGACCTCGTCGACCCGCAGTGGCGGACCCGCGTGGCGGACCCGGCCGACGTCCGCGGCGCGCTGCGGCAGGCGCCGCTGCTGGTCGCGCCGGGTGTGCTGCGCTCGTTCTTCGACGCCCAGCTCGTCGTCGCGGACCGACTCGTCGCGCTCGGCGAGGAGCCGATGACCGACGAGAAGGAGTTCCTGGAGGACTGCCTGGGCGTCGGCCGCCAGATGCTGCTCCAGCAGCGGGTCGACCGCGCCGACTCGGTGTCGCGTGAGCTGTACGCCACCGCCGTGCGCCAGGCCGACAACCGCGACCTCCTCCGCGAGCCGGAGTCCGGCGCGGCCGGTGCGCCGCTGGCCGACCGGCGCGCCGCCTGGCTGACGGAGGTCACCGCGGTGATCCACGATCTGGGGCGGCTGGGCGAACTGCAGCGCGCCCGCCTCGAGGTGGTCCTCGGTTCCGGCGAGACGACGACGGTCGCGGCCTCCGCCGCCGCGGGCGCCGTCGTCCCGCCGGCCGGGGCGCAACAGCGTGCGGAAGGGGACTCGGGTGTCGCCAGCTGACGGTGCGCGGGACGGGGACACCCGGGCCCGGATCCGGGCCATCCGTGAGGCCGAGCCCGGACCGGGCACGATCGCCTACTTCGACTACGACGGCACCGTCATCGACGGCTACTCGGCGGGTGCGTTCTACCGCCGACGGCTGCGTGAGTTCGACGTCGGCCCGGTCGAGATGGTGCGCACGGTGCTCTCGGGTATGCGCGGCATCCGCACCGACGACGACTTCAAGGAGTTCCTCGCGATCACCCTCGCGACCTGGAGGGGCCGCAGCGAGGACGAGCTGCTCGCCCTGGGCCGGACCCTGTTCCGCGACGAGATCGCGGCCGCGCTGCACCCGGAGGTGTGGGAGCTCGTCGCCGCGCACCGGGAGCAGGGTCATCAGGTCGTGATGGCCTCCTCGGCGACCCGGTTCCAGGTGCAGCCGATGGCCGAGGAGCTGGGCGCGGACCGCGCGCTGTGCACCGAGCTGGAGGTGCGCGACGGCGTGCTGACCGGCCGCGTCGCCGGGACCTCGCTGTGGGGGACCGGCAAGGCCGACGCGGTGCGGGCCGACGCCGGGGCGCACGGCGTCGACCTCGCGGACTGCTTCGGCTACGCCAACGGCACCGAGGACGCGGAGTTCCTCTCCGCCGTCGGGCACGCGGTGGCCGTCTCGCCGACCGACTCGCTGCGCAGGCTCGCGGTGGAGCGGGGCTGGCCGGTGCTCGACTGCGCGCCGCGGGGCGGGCTGTTCCCGAGCGTCGCCGACGTCGCGCGGACCGCGGTGTTCTACGGCGGTCTGTTGGGTGGTCTCGCGACCGCGGCCGGCGCGGGTCTGCTGCACGGCTCGCGGCGGCGCTTCGTCGACATGGCCGCCGGGGTGGGGTCCGACGTCGCGTTCGGGCTGGCCGGGATCGACGTCGAGGTCAGTGGCGCGGAGCACCTGCACTCGGCGCGTCCGTGCGTGTTCGTGTTCAACCACCAGTCCAAGTTCGACGTGCCGCTGATGATGAAGCTGCTCCGTGAGAACTTCACCGGCGTCGCGAAGAAGGAGGCCGCACAGATCCCGGTGTGGGGCCAGCTGTTCTGGGCCGCCGACGTCGCGTTCGTCGACCGCGGCAACTCCACCGCCGCCCGGGAGGCGCTGCGCCCCGCCGTGGAGAAGCTCCGCGACGAGGGGGTCTCGCTGGCCATCGCGCCGGAGGGGACGCGCTCGGCGACGCCGCGGCTCGGCCCGTTCAAGAAGGGCGCGTTCCACATCGCGATCCAGGCCGGTGTCCCGATCGTCCCGGTGGTCATCCGCAACGCCGGCGAGATCATGTGGCGGGGTGCGCAGACGATGCGCGGTGGCACCGTGCAGGTCGCGGTGCTCCCGCCGGTGGACACCTCGTCGTGGGTGCCGGAGGACGTCGGGAAGTACGCCGACCAGGTCCGCGACCAGTTCCTCGACACGCTCGCGGCCTGGCCCGAGCGGCGGATCGCGCAGGACGAACGCAGCCAGGAGGACCCGGCATGAGTGACACTCCGCTGGCGTGGGGTTCGGTCCGCGAGATCTCGTCGTTCGAGACGATGATGTGGCGTGCGGAGGCCGACGACCCCCGGTTCCGCTCGCCGGTCCTCGCGGTCGAGCTGCTCGACACCCGGCCGGACTGGGACCGGCTCGTGGCCGCCGTCGACTGGGCGACGCGGATGGTGCCGCGCTTCCGCGAGCGGATCCGTGAGCCGCTCGGCGGGCTGGGCACGCCCTACTGGATCCACGACGTCGAGTTCGACCTGCACTACCACCTGCGCCGGGTGCGCATCCCCGGCGCGGGACCCGACTTCTGGCCTGAGCTGTCCTCGATCGCCGAGCAGTTCATGATGACGCCGTTCGACCGGGAGCGGCCGCTGTGGGAGGCCACCCTCGTCGAGGGCCTCCCGGGCGGTCGCGCCGCCTTCCTGCTGAAGCTGCACCACGTGCTCACCGACGGGATGGGTGTGGTCCAGCTGCTGTCGCAGCTGCACAGCCGCAAGCGGGAGCACGACGAGGAGAAGCCGCAGCCCCCCGCACCCGCCACCGAGACGCCCGATCCGCTGGCCGAGGTCGACCGGCTGGTGCGCCGTGAGGCCGGCATCGTCCCGGCGACGGTGCGTGCGGCGCGCGACGTCGTCGGTGCGCTGACCCACCCGCTCTCCGCGGCCCGCGACAGCGCGCGCTACCTGGAGTCCGCGCTGCGGGTGCTGTCGCCGCCGCCGGGCACCGGCTCGGAGCTGCTGCGCCCGCGCGGGACGTCGTGGCGGTTCGTCGCGCTCGACGTCTCCTTCCCCGACCTGCGGGCGGCCGCGAAGACGGTCGGCGGCTCGTTCAACGACGCCTACGTGGCCTCGCTGCTCGGCGCCTTCCGCCGCTACCACGAGGAGATGGGCCACCCGGTCCCCGGCGACGCCGTCCTACGGACCTCGGTGCCGGTGTCGGTGCGCCGACCCGGGGACGCCGACGGCGGCAACCGGTGGGCGCCCGCCCGGCTGCGCGGGCCGATGGGTATCGCCGACCCGGCCGCCCGGCTGCGGGCGGTCGGTGAGCAGATGCGTGCGGCCCGCGAGGAGCCCGCGCTGGAGAGCCCGGACGTCGTCGCCCCGCTGCTGGCCCGGCTGCCCGGACCGCTGCTGACGCTGGTGGCGGGCGGGTCGACCCAGGGCAACGACCTGCAGGCCTCGAACGTGCCGGGCCTGCGGGCGGAGGCGTTCCTGTGCGGGGCACGGATCGAGCGGGTCTACCCGTTCGCGCCGCTGCCCGGCTGCGCGGCGATGATCACCGTCGTCACGCACGGCGAGCTCTGCTGCGTCGGGGCGAACATCGACGCCGCCGCCATCACCGACCGCGACACCTTCGCGCGCTGCCTGGCCGAGGGGTTCTCCGAGGTCCTCGCCCTGCACCCGGGGTCGGCCGAGCCGGTGGTGGTGGCATGAGCGCCGTCCACGTCGGCGGGTCCGGCGAGCCGTTGCTGCTGCTGCACGGGGTGACGTCGTCGTGGCGGGCCTGGAAGCCGGTGCTGGCGATGCTCGAGGAGCACCACGAGGTCTGGGCGGTCACCATGCCCGGCCATCTGGACGGCCCGCCGATGCCCGAGGGCGAGTTCAGCATCGACCTGCTGGTCGACGCGCTGCTCGACCAGCTCGACGGGCTCGGGGTGCCCGAGCGCCCGCACGTCGTCGGGAACTCCCTCGGCGGCTGGGTCGCGCTGGAGCTGGCCCGCCGCGGGCGCGCCCGGTCGGTGGTGGCGCTGTCCCCGGCCGGGACGTGGGAGATGCCCGCCGACCTGTACCGGCTGCTCGCGAGCTTCCGGATCGGCGCGATGCTCGCCGGGTGGGCGCCGGTCCGGGCGCTCGCCTCGTGCGGCCTGATCCGCCGGCTGATGCTGCGCGCGCTGTCCGAGCGCACCGACCGTTTCACCTCCGAGGAGGTCGCCGAGTTGTTCGCGGACTTCACCGGCTGCACGGTGCTCGACCCGCTGCTGTCCGCCGCGCGGATGGACAACGCGATGGCGCCGTTCGAGGAGCTGCCCTGCCCGGTCCGGATCGCGTGGTCGGGCTCGGACCGCACGATTCCCTACAGCCGTTACGGGCGCCCCATGATGGACGCCGTGCCCGGCGCCGAGTTCGTCGTGCTGCCGGGGGTCGGGCACGTGCCGATGGTCGACAACCCGGCCCTGGTCGCGTGGACGATCCTGCAGCACACCCGCTACGAGGTGGCCTCGTGACCGGGCCGGCCGCCGGGTCGCCGGACGGGGCCGTGGACCTGGCCGCGGCCGTCGACGGCTGGGCGCCGGAGCCGCGCGTCGGCACCGACGCGGTGTCCGCGTGGTCGGTCGCCGCGTTCTCCGGCCTGCTGGACCTCGACCCGGTCGCCGCCGACGGTGACCCGCTCCCGCCGCTGTGGCACTGGCTCGCCTTCCTCGACACCCCGCCGACGTCCGCGCTCGGCGACGACGGGCACCCCGGCGAGGGTCACTTCCTGCCGCCGATCCCGGACCGGCGACGCATGGTCGCTGGCGGCCGCCTGACCTGGCACGCGCCGTGGCGGGTCGGTGAACCGGTGACCCGACGCCAGGAGCTCGGTCCGGTCCGCGTGAAGCAGGGCCGCAGCGGGCAGATGGCCTTCGTGACCACCCGCGCCGAGTTCCACCGCGGTGACACGCTCCTCTGCGTCGAGGAGCAGGACATCGTCTACCGCTCGCAGCCCGCGGGCACCGGGCGCGGGATCACCGCCCCGGACCCGGCGCCGCGTCCGGAGCACGAGTGGGGCTTCACCGTGCCGACCGGCCCGGAGCTGCTGTTCCGCATGTCGGCGCTGACCTACAACACCCACCGCATCCACTACGACCTGCCCTACGTCACCGAGGTGGAGGGCTACCCCGGGCTGGTCGTGCACGGCCCGCTGTTCGCGCTGCTCGGACTGGAGATCGCGCGCCGCCATCGCCCGACGGCGTTCGTCCGCGGCTTCGAGTACCGCCTCACCGCACCGGCCTTCGCCGGCGCGGACGTCTGGGTCGGCGGGACCCCGGACGGGGACCGCATCGTCGTCGCCGCGGGATCGGACGGGGCACCGGAGTCGGTGCGGGGGAGCATCGAGCTGGCGTCCTGACCGCTCAGGTCCCCGCGACCGGCTGCCACGGGATCGATCAGCACGATCCGGCCCCCGCCGGGGCGGATCGTGCTGATCGCCGAGGGGTCACGGTGTCTCGGGGTCCGTCATCGCGGCGAGTGCCTGGGCCAGGGCCTCCTCGACGCGGGCGGCCTCGACACCGGCCGCGGACAGGACGCCGTTGCCGTCCTCGGTCTCCAGCAGCGCGAGCAGGACGTGCTCGGTGCCGATGTAGTTGTGTCCCAGCCGCAGCGCGTGGCGGAACGTCAGCTCCAGGGTCTTCTTCGCGTCCGGGTCGAACGGGATGAGGGCGGGGACGGTGTCCGCCGGGGCGGGCAGTGCGGCGGTGGCGGCCTCGCCCAGTGCGGCCGTGTCGGTGCCGAGCCCGGTCAGCAGCAGCACCGCGAGCCCGCGGGTCTCGGAGAGCACGCCGAGGAGCAGGTGTTCCGGCGTGATCCGGTCGTTGCCGGCCGCGCGGGCCGACTCCTGGGCGACGACGACGGCCCGCGCCCGCGGGGTGAAGCGCTCGAAGTTGCCCGCCGTGTCGGTCCCGGGGTCGGCGCGTGGCACGAACCGCTTCTGCGCTGCCTGCTTGGACACCCCCATGCTGCGGCCGATCTCGGTCCAGGAGGCGCCGGAACGGCGCGCCTGGTCCACGAAGTGGCCGATCAGGTGGTCGGCCACCTCGCCGAGATGGTCGCCGGCGAGCACCGCGTCGGACAGCTGCTCCAGGGGGTCCTGGTGGATGGCGGTGATGGCTCGGATGAGGTCGTCGAGACGGACGGTGGTGCCCGGAGGCGTCGGAGTTCCCATGCGAACCGTAAGTTGACGCATGCGATCCGTCAACACTGGGTTGACGGTCATTCGTGCTCGGGCAGCAGGGGCACCTGCAGGCCCTCGTCGTGGCCGAGGCGGCTGGCGCGGCCGACCGAGGCCGAGCCGAACCGGCTCCGGACGGCGTCGAGTGCGCTGTCCAGGGCGGGTCCGGCGTGCGCGTCGAGCGGCAGCTCCAGCTGCAGGGCGTCGTCGCGGTCGAGGTTGGTCAGCGACAGGCCGAGCAGGGTGATCCCGCGGCCGTGGATCTCGGGGAGCGCGTCGACGAGCAGCCGTCGTGCCGCGGACAGGATCGTCGGCGTGTGGGCGGTCGCGACCGGCAGGGTGTGCGAGCGCGTGATGCGGGCGTAGTCGCCGAACCGCACCCTCAGCACGACGGTGCGGCAGACCCGGCCCCCGGCGGGGGAGCCGATCGCGCCGGTGCCCGCCGGATCGTCCGGGCCGTCGCCCGACCCGGCGGCGTCGAACGGGTCCGCGGTCCCGTCCTGCTCGTCGCGGTCGGAGCCGCGAGGAGCGCGCAGGCGCCGAGCCAGCCGGTCGACGGTCGAGGCCAGGATGCCGTCCAGCTCGGCGTCCGTGCGCGGGTGCCGGCCCAGGGCCCGCTGCGACCCGATCGACCGGCGGGTGCGGTGGGTGTCCACCGGCCGTGGGTCCTGCAGGTGGGCGAGGGCGTGCAGGTGGCGGCCGGCGCCGGGTCCCAGGTAGGAGACCAGCGCCGCCTCGCCCAGCGCCGCGACGTCGGCGACGGTCCGCACCCCGACTTCGTGCAGCCGGGCCGCGGTCACCGCGCCGACGCCCCACAGGCTGCGCACCGGCAGCGGGTGCAGGAACTCCCGTTCCCGGTCGGGGTCGACGACCAGCAGCCCGTCGGGCTTCGACGCCCCGCTGGCCACCTTGGCGAGGAACTTGGTGCGGGCCACGCCGACGCTGATCGGCAGACCCGCCTCCCCGGCCACCCGCTCGCGCAGCCGCGTCGCGATATCCCGGGGTGTCCCCGCGATCCTCGCCAGTCCGCCGACCTCCAGGAACGCCTCGTCGATGGACAGCCCCTCGACCTCCGGGGTCGTGTCGCGGAACAGCGCGAACACTGCGCGGCTCGCCTCGGAGTAGGCCGCCATCCGCGGCGGCACGACGACCGCCTGTGGGCACAGCGCCCGCGCCTGGCGCCCGTTCATCGCGGTCCGCACCCCGTAGGCCTTCGCCTGGTAGCTGGCCGCCAGCACGACGCCGCCGCCCACGATCACCGGTCGCCCGCGCAGCCGCGGGTCGTCGCGCTGCTCGACCGACGCGTAGAACGAGTCCAGGTCGGCATGCAGGATGGTGGCCAGGCCGCGCACGAACACATGTTCGCATGCGGCCGGGGCGACGGCGAGGGCTCGGTGTGGTGGCTCAGGAGCCCCCGGTCCGGCTGCGCCAGCGCTCGCGGGCCCGCCGGGCGGCCTTCGCCACCGCGGCGTCCGGGTGGTGCTCGCCCAGCGCGGCGAGCACGTCGCCGACCCGGGGATGGTCGAGCTGCCACAGCATGTCGAACACGTCGAGGGACTCGGGCGGGAACTCGGCGGCGAACGCGTCCGGCCAGTCCTCGGCGTCGACGGTGTCCAGCGCGACGGCCAGCACGTCGACCGAGGAGACCAGCAGGACCTCCGGCTCGACGGCGTCGGGGTCCAGCGCCCCGCGCGCGACGAGCCGGCGGGCCACCATCCCGCGGTGCGGGCCGTCGAGGTGCTCGCGCAGCAGGGTGTCGACGGTGTCGGCGCCGAACCGGTCCGCGGCCACCCCGGTCGCGGTGAGCGCGACCAGCAGCGACTGACCCGGCGCGAGCGCGGCGGCCACGAAGTCCGCGACCGCGCGGGCCGGGTCGGGCTGTGCGGCGTGCCAGGCGTCGATGTCGCGGCGCCACTCGTCCGGCGCGACCTCCCCGGCCAGCTCGACGATCTCCGCGGCCGAGGCGACCGCCGGGTCCGGGCGGGTCGGGTAGTGCAGGTCCTCGGCGGCGAGCAGCAGCAGCGCGCAGGCGACCCCACCGGGGGTCAGCTGCACGATCCCGCCGACCCGCACCTGGCCGACCAGGTCGTCGGGCTCGGTCCGCGAGCCGGTCCAGGCGATGACTCCGAGCCGCTCCAGCTGCTCCAGCAGCAGCTGCGCCCGGCCCTCGGCGACGCCGGTGTCGCCGGGCTGCTCCTCGGTCCAGTCGAGCAGCACGTCCAGGGCGTGGCACAGGTCGTCGTGGTCGACGCCGTCCTCGACGTGGCGCAGCAGGAACAGCAGGGCCGGGGTGGCGTCCTCCGAGGGCGGGCCGTCCCCGGCGCCCAGCAGCGCCTCGATCGTCTCGTCGTCGATCCCGGCCCCCGGCACCGGGTCCTCGTCGTCGAACCCGAGGACCACGTCCTCCAGCGGTGCGGGCAGCGACGGGTGGGCGAGGGAGCCGGCCGGGCGGTCGGGGTCCGTCCCGTCGTCGACGACGGCGCGCGGCCAGCCGGTCGAGAGTGCGCCCACGTCGCGGGCGGCCAGCACGAGGTCCTCGTGGGCGGTGGTGTCGTCGAGCCCGGCGAACCGTGGCACGGCCACCAGCCTGCCCTTCTCCCGGCGGACCGCGCCCGCGCGCACGCTGGTCTCCAGCACCCAGGTGAGCGTCCGCAGCCGGGTGGAGCGGTCGAGGCGGCCGTAGCGGTCCGGCTCGTCGCCGGTGCCGAGCAGGTCCACCAGCTCCCGCGCGTCGGCCAGCCGCAGGTTGCCGGTCGCGGTCAGCGGCCTGCCGCGGTCGCCGCACCAGGCGGCCAGCGCGCGGGCGTCGTGCAGGATCCGGGCCTGCGCCGCGGACGCCGCCCGGTCGGCGGGCGAGGGGATCCGCACCGGGTCCGGGTCGTCGCCCAGCTCGGTCAGCAGCGGGGACCCGGCTCCGGCCTCCAGCTCCTCGTACTCCTGCACGTACTCCCCGCACAGCCGCCGCACCTGCGACGGCCGCGGCCCGCCCGGCGCGAGCAGCCCCCGTTCGTCGAGGTACTCGATGAACGCCGCGACGCTCGCGGGCACCAGACGCACCGGCAGCCGGTGCTCCAGCACGACGTGCGGGCACCAGCCGTCGAGAAAGGTCTCGACGTGCTCCAGGTGCCAGTTCGCGAGGTCGCCGTCCGCCGCCAGCCACTTGTACTGCAGCAGCAGCTCCGCCGACATCGGCTCGGCGTCCACCTCGTTCTCGGTGAGCCACGCCGCGAACCCGTCGAGCAGTTCCCGGGCGGCCGCGTGGAACTCGTCGTCGGAGTCCGGGCCGAACCGCATGCGCATGGCCCGAGTGTGCACGCCCGGCGGGCCGGCCACACCCACGGCCACGGATCGGCGTGTCCGGAGCGGGCCACCGGGTCGGCAGGCAGGATGGCCGGGACATGACCACACTCCTCGCCCTGCTCGCGGCCGCGGCCGCCATGGCCGGCAACACCGTCGCCGCCCTCTGGGAGGCCCGCGGGAGCCGGCAGGCGAAGTACGGGCGGCCGGTGTGGCTGCAGCCGTGGTTCCTCGCCGGACTGTTCGCCGACATCCTGGCCTGGGTGCTCACCGTCGTCGCGCTGCGCTACCTGCCGGTCTTCGCGGTCCAGTCGATCCTCGCCGGCGCGATCGCGCTGACCACGCTGGCCGACCACGGCTGGAACCCGTGGAACCTGATCCGGCGCGACCGGTGGGCCGTCCTCGCGGTGCTCGCGGGCCTGGTCGTGGTGGCCGCGAGCGCCGAGCCGGACCGCCCGGACGCGCTGCCCCCCGTGGCCACCCCGGTCCTGCTCGTGTCGTTCGTGCTGATCCTCGCCGCCGCACCGTTCGTGTGGCGGGCCGGGCGGCCGATGCTGCTGGCGCTGCTGGCCGGGCTCGGGTTCGGCGGTACCGCGCTGGCCGTGCGGGCCATCCATCCCGGGCCGCTGCGCTGGGAGACCGCGGGCGGCCTGCTGCTCGACCCGCTGGTGTACGGCGTCGTCGCGATGGGCGTGCTCGGGGTGCTCGCCTTCGCCCGTGCCCTGCAGGACGGCGCCGTCGGCCCGGCGACGGCGGTGCTGTCGGTGACCGAGGTCGTGGTGCCGGGCGTCGTCGGGCTCGCGCTGCTCGGCGACCGGATCCGGCCGGGCTGGGAGGGCGCCGCGCTGGCCGGGGTGCTGGTCGCGCTGGCCGGGGTGGTCGTGCTGACCCGCCCCGACCCGGAGTCGGTGCGCCGCCGGGTGCACTGAGCCGGGCCCCCGAGCGGGGAACAGCCACGGCCGGAGCCGGTGTTGCCCCCACATGACGAGCACCTGGACATCCGCGACGACCGAGAGCACCGAGCGCGCCGCGCACGACACCTGGCGCGCCGACCGCGAGCGGACCCTGGCCGAGCCGCACGGCTGGCTGTCGCTGACCGCCCTGCACTGGCTCGACGACGGCGAGGGCGGGCTGCCGGGACTGCCCGGCACCTGGCGGGTCGCCGGCCCGGACGCGGTCGCGGTCACCGCCGAGGCGGCCGACGGCGTCGTCCTGCCCGGCACCGACGCGCCGCTCGACGGCACGGCGCACCTGCACCCGGTGGACGGCGCACCCGGGGTGATGGTCACCGTGGGGGAGCGGGTCGTCGAGATCGCGCGGCGCACCGACTCCTACGCGCTGCGCGTGCGCGACCCGAGGGCGGTCACCCGGACCGCGTTCACCGGTGTCCCGGCCTGGGACCACGACCCGGCCGCGGTCGTCGACGCGGTGTTCACCCCCTACGACGCGCCGCGCACCGTCACCGTGGACGCCGTCGTCGCCGGCCTGCAGCACTTCCCGACCGCGGTCGGCGAGGTCGCCTTCACCTGGGCGGGCCGCCCGCAGCGACTGGTGGCGCTGGCGGGCAAGGACGGCGGCCTGTCCCTGCACTTCCGCGACGCCACCTTCGGGGACACCACCTACGGCGGCGGGCGCATCCTGCGCACCGACGACCCCGCCCCGGACGGGACCCTGCGCCTCGACCTGAACCGGGTGGTGAACCTGCCCTGCGCGTTCACCGCGTACGCCACCTGCCCGCTGCCGCCGGCCGGGAACACCCTGGACGTGCCGGTGGAGGCGGGCGAGCGGACCCCGTCGCGGCCCGACCAGGCCTGAGGCGAGGGCCGGCCCGGCACACGGGGAGCGCGTGCCGGGCCGGGGGCGGCGAGCCCCCAAGCCGCGGCGGTTGCAACCTCCCCGCAACCGGTGTCGTGGGTCACGCGGGTGGTGTTCACTCCCGTCGTTGCCCCGACGACCGCGGCAGGACGGCGAGCGCCGCCACGGTCGTGGCGAACCGCTCGCTGGAGGTGCCCGTGACGACCACGCAGGAGAAGACGGCGGCACGCACGACCGCGGAGGGCTGGCTCACCGCCTTCGCCGACGCCCTGTCCGCCCGCGACATCGACCGCGCCGTCGGGCTGTTCGCCGACGAGAGCTACTGGCGCGACCTGGTCGCGTTCACCTGGAACCTGAAGACCGTCGAGCACCACGACGGCATCCGTGACCTGCTGACCCACACCCTGGACCCGACCGACCCGTCGCGCTGGGTGCTCTCCGCCGAGCCGACCGAGGCCGGCGGTGTCACCGAGGGGTGGTTCACGTTCGAGACCGCCGTCGGGCGCGGCTCCGGGCACGTCCGCATCGTCGACGGGAAGGCGTGGACCCTGCTCACCACCCTCGACGAGCTCACGGGCCACGAGGAGCCCCGCGGGGAGAACCGGCCGCTCGGCACCGAGCACGGCGCCAACCCCGCCCGGGTCACCTGGAAGGAACGCCGCGACGCCGAGCTGGCCGAGCTGGGCCACACCCGCGACCCCGAGGTCGTGATCATCGGCGGCGGGCAGGGCGGGATCGCGCTGGGCGCCCGGCTGCGCCAGCTCGGTGTCGACACGATCATCGTCGAGCGCAACGAGCGGCCAGGCGACTCCTGGCGCAAGCGCTACAAGAGCCTCGCCCTGCACGACCCGGTCTGGTACGACCACCTGCCGTACCTGAAGTTCCCGGACAACTGGCCGGTGTTCGCGCCGAAGGACAAGATCGGCGACTGGCTGGAGTTCTACACGCGGATCATGGAGCTGAACTACTGGGGCTCCACCACCGCGAACAGCGCCGAGTTCGACGAGGCGTCCGGGCGCTGGCGCGTCGTCGTGGACAGGGCGGGCGAGCAGATCACCCTGCGCCCGCGCCAGCTCGTGATCGCGCTCGGCGTCTCCGGCAAGCCGAACATCCCCGACTTCGCGGGCCGGGAGCAGTTCCGGGGCGAGGTGCAGCACTCGTCGCAGCACCCCGGCCCGGACGCCTACCGGGGCAAGAAGGTCGTGGTCATCGGCTCGAACAACTCCGCCTTCGACATCTGCGGGTCGCTGTGGGAGGTCGGCGCCGACGTCACCATGGTGCAGCGCTCGTCGACCCACATCATCAAGTCCGACACGCTGATGGAGTACGGGCTGGGTGACCTCTACTCCGAGCGCGCGGTCAAGGCGGGCGTCGACACCCACACCGCGGACATGATCTTCGCGTCGATCCCCTACCGGATCATGCACACCTTCCAGAAGCCCGCCTACGACAAGGCCCGCGAGGTCGACGCGGACTACTACCGGCGGCTGGCCGACGCCGGGTTCGAGCTGGACTTCGGCGACGACGACTCCGGCCTGTTCATGAAGTACCTGCGCCGCGGCTCGGGCTACTACATCGACGTCGGCGCCGCCGAGCTCGTCGCCGACGGCGAGGTGAAGCTGGTCCGTGGCCAGATGCAGGAGTTCACCGAGAAGGGCGTGAAGCTCGCCGACGGCACCGAGCTCGACGCCGACCTCGTCGTCTTCGCGACCGGCTACCGGTCGATGAACGGCCTGGCCGCCGACATCGTCGGCCAGGACGTCGCGGACAAGGTCGGCAAGGTGTGGGGCCTGGGCTCGGACACGACCAAGGACCCGGGTCCCTGGGAGGGCGAGCAGCGCAACATGTGGAAGCCCACCCAGCAGCAGAACCTGTGGTTCCACGGCGGGAACCTGCACCAGAGCCGGTTCTACTCGCTGTACCTGGCGCTGCAGCTGAAGGCGCGGGAGGCGGGCATCGACACCCCCGTCTACGGGCTGCAGGAGCGGCACCACCTCTCCTGACCGCCGAGCAGGAGGGCCACCGGGGTGGCCGCGCGCCGGGATCGCGCGCGGCCACCCCGTACTAGCGTTGCGCCGGTGACCACCTCCGACGGCGCGGTGCCGTCCACCCGGGCGCTCTGGGCCGAGCTCGAGCCGGTCCACGACGTCGTCTACTTCGCCCCCGAGGCGCAGGCCGCCGCCGGGGCCGCCGGGTTCCGCGGGTTCTGGCGTGGCTACTTCGCGATGCGCGCCGCGCCACTGGGGCCGGTGGGCGCGGCACCCGTGACGGCCGCGTTCCACGGCTTCCACCCGTCGATGGTCGCCCGCGCACTGCCCGCGGTCTGGTCGCTCGGCACCCCCGCCGCGGCGATCGCGGCCCGCCTCGCCGGTGCCACCGCCGCACTGCGCCGGTACGGGCTCGACGGTGCCGGCCCGGCCGCCGACCCGGGCGTGCTGCGCCGGGCCGCGGAGCTGGCCTGGGCGGCCGCCGGGGAGGTCGACGTCGACGGCCGCGTCCTCGCCGCCGCGAACGCCGCACTGCCCCGGCCCGACGGCGACCTCGAGACCCTCTGGCAGGCGACGACGACGCTGCGCGAGCACCGCGGGGACGGTCACGTCGCCGTCCTGGTCGCGCGGGGCGTCGGCCCGGTCGCCGCGCACCACCTCAAGATCGCCGCCGGGGAGACCGACGGCGAGTGGCTGCGCACCGCCCGCGGGTTCGACCCCGAGACCTGGGCGGCCGGTGCGCAGGACCTGCGTGCCCGCGGCTGGGTCGACGCCAACGGTGCGCTCACCCCCGCGGGCGCGAGGAGCACGACGAGATCGAACGGCTCACCGACCGGGCCGCCGCCCGCCCGTGGGCCGCCCTCGGCGCGGACCGGACCGCCGAGCTCGCCGCGCTGCTCGCGCCGATGGCGTCGGCGGTGCTCGCGGCCGGGGACGTGCCCGCGCACGGCCCGGTCGGGCTCGTCCGGGACGCCCGATGAGGACCGCCACGACGGTCGAGGCCTCCGGCGGCGACTGGCGCGCGACCGTCGAGTTCGTCGTCGAGGCCGAACGGCTCGGGCTCGACGACTGCTGGGTCGCCGAGGCGTGGGGCTCGGACGCGCCGTCGGCGCTGGGCTACCTCGCCGCCCGCACCGAGCGGATCCGGCTCGGCTCCGGGGTGATCCAGGTCGGCACCCGCTCGCCGGTCGCGGTCGCCCAGGCGGCGCTGACCCTGCACGACATGTCGCAGGGCCGGTTCCTGCTCGGCCTCGGCGCGTCCGGCCCGCAGGTGATCGAGGGCCTGCACGGGGTGCCGTTCGCGCGCCCGCTCACCCGGCTGCGCGAGACGATCGAGGTGGTCCGGGCCGCCTGCGCGGGGGAGCGCATCGACTACGACGGCGAGACCGTCGCGATCCCCCTGCCCGGCGGCGAGGGCCGCCCGATGCGGCTGTCGACGACGCCCGTGCCGGACCTGCCGGTGTTCGTGGCGGCGCTGTCCCCGCGGATGCTGGAGCTCACCGGGCGGGTCGCCGACGGCTGGCTGGGCACGAGCTTCGTCCCGGAGGGCGCCGAGGCCTACCTCGCCCACCTCGACACCGGTCTGCGCGCGGCCGGGCGGGCCCGGCCCGCGATCGAGGTCTGCCAGGGCGCCGAGGTCGCCTTCGCCGCCGACGAGGCCGAGCAGGCGGCGATGGTCGACGCCCGCCGCCCCGGGATCGCGTTCAGCCTCGGCGGGATGGGCGCCGCCGAGCGGAACTTCTACTACGACGCCTACCGGCGCCAGGGCTGGGGCGAGCGCGCCGACGCCGTCCGCGCCGCCTGGCAGCGCGGGGACCGGGCCGGCGCCGCGGCCCTGGTCACCGACGAGATGGTGCTGGGGACGACGTTGGTCGGCACCCACGAGCGGGTCGGCGCGCGGCTGCGGGACTGGGCCGCCGCCGGCGTCGACACCGTCCGGCTCTACCCCGCCGGTGAGACGCTCGACGAGCGACTCACCACCCTGGCGCGGGCCGTCGAGCTGGCCCGCGCCGCGGGGTGAGCACACGTCGGCGGTGCGCTGCTGCTCACACGTCGGCGCCCGCTGCTGTTCAGACGTCGGCGGCCCGCCGCTCTGCGAACCGGCGCCACGCCGTCCACCCCAGGCCGGCCAGCAGCAGCACGTACAGCACCACGGTGATCGGGCTCGACACCAGCACCGCCGGGTCGCCCGCGGAGTTGCCCATCGCGTCACGCAGCGAGTACTCGGCCAGCGGCCCGAGGATCACCGCGATCAGCACCGGTGCCACGGGGATGTCGTAGAGCCGCATCGCGAGCCCGAGCACGCCCAGCACCAGCATGATCACCAGGTCGACCTGGCTGGCACCCGCGGCGTACACGCCGAACGCCGCGAACACCGCGATGCCCGCGTACAGGTAGGACTTCGGGACCCGCAGCAGCTGCGCCCACAGCGGCGCGAACGGCAGGTTCAGGATCAGCAGCACGACCATCGCCAGGAAGAACCCGGCGAGCAGCGCCCACACGATGTCCCCTGAGCGCTCCAGCAGCAGCGGGCCCGGCTGCAGGCCGTACTGCTGGAACGCGGCGAGCAGGATCGCCGCCGTCGCCGAGGTGGGCAGGCCCAGCGCGAGCAGTGCGCCCATCGCGGTGCCCGCGGTGGCGTTGCCCGCGGCCTCCGGTGCGGCGACGCCCTCGATGGCGCCCTTCCCGAACGTCGGCTCGGCCCTGCGCCGGTCGAGGTGCCGCTCGGTGCCGTAGGCGAGGAACGTCGGCACCTCGGCGCCACCGGCCGGGATGACGCCGAACGGGACGCCGATCGCGGTGCCGCGCAGCCAGGCGGGCAGCGCCTGGCGGAACTCGGCCCTCGACAGCCACCACCGGCCGGTCGGCATCACGGCCGTCGTCTCCTGGGCGCGACCGACCTTCGCGGCCTGGCTGAACACCTCGCCCAGGGCCAGCAGCGACACCGTGATCACCACGACGGAGACGCCGTCGAGCAGCGGGGAGAAGCCGAAGGAGAACCGCGGTGTGCCGGTCGGCTGGTCGATCCCGACCAGGGCCAGGGTGAGCCCGATCGCGAGCGCGGCGACACCGCGGATCGCGGAGTCCGCGACCACCGCGGAGATCGCGACGAAGGCGAACACGGCGAGTGCGAGGAACTCCGCGGGGCCGAAGCCGGTCGCGAGGCGGGCGAGGGTGGGGGCGAAGAACACCACGAGCGCGGAGGCGACCATGCCGCCGATGAACGCGCCGATCGCGCCGGTGGCCAGCGCCTGGGCGGCCTTGCCGCGCAGCGCCATCCGGTGGCCCTCGAAGGTGCTGGCGATGGCGGTCGAGTTGCCGGGGGTGTTCATGAGGAACCCGGCGATGGAGTCGCCGAACAGGCCACCGAAGTAGATGCCGGTGAACATGATCAGTGCGCTGGTCGGTTCGAGGACGAAGGTCAGCGGCAGCAGCAGGGCCACCGCCATCGCCGAGCCGAGGCCCGGCAGGACCCCGACCGCGGTGCCCATCAGCGCGCCGAGGAACACGAACAGCAGCGCGGACGGGCTGAGGATGTCGGCGAACCCGCCGAGCAGGTCGGTCAGCTGTTCCACGCCTCAGATCCCCCCGACGAAGCCGGCGGGCAGCGAGATCCCGAGCAGCATGCTGAACACGATCTGGACCGCCGAGGACACGGCGAGCCCGCCGAGCGCCGTCGCCGGCCAGCGGCGGTTGCCCAGGGCGGCGGCGACGGCGACGAACAGCCCGGTGGCGGACAGGATCCAGCCCAGGTGGGGCAGGACGACGATGAACGCGGCCACGCCGCCGACCGCGGTGAGCACGGCCGGGGCGTTCACCCCGGTGTCGGCCGGCACGTCCCCGTCAGCGTCCCCGTCAGCGTCACCGGTGGTCGTCGCGGCGGGTGCCGGGGTGCCGAACTCCGGCCGCGGCCGCAGGATGTCGAACGCCAGCAGCGCTGCGACCACGAAGCACAGGACCGCGACGATCCAGGGCATCGTGGTGGGGCCGAACAGGCCGCCGTCGCCGACGACCTGCATGGTCAGCGTGCCGTAGGTCAGGAAGACCCCCAGCGCGGCGAGGATCGCGGGGACGACGAGCGCGCCCCGGGACAGGTGTGCAGGACGGCCGCTCATGCCAGCCCCAGCTCCTTCAGAAGGTCGTCGATGCGGGCCTGCTCGGTGACGAGGTAGCGGTCGTAGTCCTCGCCGTAGGTCTCGCTGCGCACCCACCGGTTGCGGGTGACGGCCTCGGCCCAGGACTCGGTCCCGACCATCTCGCGGGCGATCTGCTCCAGCTCGGCGCGGGCCTCGGGGCCGATCCCGGCGGGGGCGACCAGCCCGCGCCAGTTGACGAGGTCGACCTCGGGCATGCCGAGCTCGTCCATGGTCGGGGCGTCGACGCCCGGCAGGCGTTCGGGCGCGACGACGGCCAGCACCCGCAGCTGCCCGGACTCCACGAGGTCGCGGAAGTCGTTGTAACCGGAGATCCCGACGCCGACGGTGCCGGCCGCGGTCGACAGCAGGCTCAGCGTGAGCTCGCCGCCGCCGGGGTGCGGGGTGTAGACCATCTGCTCGACGGGGATGCCGCGGGCCTGCGCGAGCTGGGCGGCGACCATGTGGTCGATGCCGCCCGCCGAGCCGCCGCCGACCGGCAGGGCGGCCGGGTTCGCCGCCCAGGCGGTGAGCATGTCCTCGAGCGTCCGGAACGGGGACTCCGCCGGCACCGCGACGACCTCGAAGTCCTCGGCGAGCCGGGCGATCGGCGTCGTGTCCTGCAGGCCGATCGCGCTTCCGGACTGGCTGATCCCGCCGAGCATGACGGTGCCGGTGACCATCATGGTGGTCTCCTCGCCGGCGAGCCCGGCGAGCTGGTTGAGGCCGATGGTCCCGGCGGCACCCGGGATGTTGACCACCTGCACGGTGTTGACGATGTTCCCGGTGCGCAGGGCCTGCTGCGCCTCGCGGGCGACCAGGTCCCAGCCGCCACCGGCGGCCGCGGGCGCGATGAGGGTGAGGTTGGAGCGCGCCGCCTGTCCCTCCCCGGACCGGGCGGCGTCGGCGAAGGCGGTCACCGCGAGTGCGGCGACGAGGACGATTCCCAGGGCTGCGATGACCTGCCGTCGTGGCATGGGCGCAGACGTTGGCACATGTCCGGTCCGTCCTCCAACGTCCGGATGAGAAACTCTACGACCGCTGTGACCACAACGAACTTTTCTCCGGTATGTCCGTTAGGCGCGGTTAGTCTCCGTCCCGTCCGCGTACGCCCGAGGGGGAGCGACATGACGATCTGTGTGGCCTACGGCCCGACGCCCGAGGGCGACGCCGCCCTGGACCTGGCGGTCCGCGAGTCCCGCCTGCGGGACACCCCGCTGACGGTGCTGGCGACCGGGCGCCAGGAGCGGTTCGACACCGACGACTCCGGGACCCACGACCTCGCGGCGCTCGACTCGACCATCGGCTCCCGGCTCGCCGGGCTGCGTGCCGACGGCGACCCGCGCACGGCGGTCCGGGTCGTCGCCGACGGCGGCGACCCGGCCGAGGCGATCCTGGACCTGGCGGCCCAGGAGGACGCGCAGCTGCTCGTCGTCGGGGTGAAGCGGCGCAGCCCGGTCGGCAAGCTGCTCACCGGCAGCACCGCGCAGCGGATCATCCTGGACTCGCCGATCCCGGTCCTCGTGACCCACGCGGCGCGCTCGTAGGCTCGACTCTCCCCAGGTCAGGCACGCCTCACCGGTTGTCGGACGGATCACGAACGGGTGTGGGCGCCCCACGGTCGGGGCACTCACGGTACGTCCCGAACCGACATCGGAAGGAGCGGTGAGCACCATGGCCACCCCGATCACCAGCCCGCTCGACGGCGGCGCCACCGACATCACCGGCCGCGTGCTGCAGGAGACCCTGGTCGACCTCGTCGACCTGTCCCTGGTCGCCAAGCAGGCGCACTGGAACCTCGTCGGCAAGCAGTTCCGTGACATCCACCTGCACCTCGACGAGCTCGTCGACCTGGCGCGCGAGCACGGCGACTCGGTCGCCGAGCGTGCCGCCGCCATCGGCGTCGCCCCCGACGGTCGCGCGAGGACGGTCGGGCGTGACACCGGGCTGCCCGAGTACCCGGCGGGCTACGTGTCCGACCAGGACACCGTGCTGACCATCTCGGCGACCGTCGACGCCGTCGTCGACCGGCTGCGTCCGCGGATCGAGCAGGCCGGCAAGGCCGACCCGCTCACCGAGGACCTGCTCATCGAGCTGGGCCGTGCGCTGGAGGAAGCCCGCTGGATGTGGCAGGCCCAGGCCGCCGGCTACCGCGGCGAGGTCTGAGCAGCACCCACCACACCGGCCCCGGACGTCCCCACCACGGCGTTCGGGGCCGTCGTGCGTCCGCAGGCGTGAGGCCCGCTGCATGAGATCTGCGGTGGGTCACTGCACCGCTGTCGCGGCCGCGGTGACCGTCGCCCGCCAGATCGCCATCGCCGCCCACAGCACGAACACCCCGACCGGCAGCGGCAGCGCATCGGGCAGGTCCGCGCCGTAACGCGGCCGGAGCGCGCCGGCCCGCCACACCCGGCCCGCCTCGTTGACCGCGTCGGCCGTGGTGAGCAGCGCGAACCGGTGCCCGACCCCCGAGCCGCTGAGCCGGTACGCCAGGTCGCCGACCTCGACCGACCACCGAGGGCGCGACAGCGGCCCGTCCGGATGGTCGACCGAGCGCTGGATGCGGGCGCGGACGTCACCCTCCAGCGCGAACCGGGCGATCCCCTCCGAGCGCAGCGCGTAGGGATGCCCGTCGATGACGAGGTCCCGGTGGGCCTGCCAGGCCCGTGCGCTCCACCCGGTCACGGCTCTGCCGTCGGCGGTGACCTCGTAGCGCACGCGGAGCAGCCCGGCCGGAACGGACGTGGCACGCAGCTGCACCCGCCCAGCGTGCCACCTCCGGCGGTCGCCGCGGGAGGATCATCCGGTGAACCGTGCGATCGTCCTCGCGTTGCTGGCTGCGTGCGCCGGGGTGGTGGACGTCTGGGCGGTGGTCGCCCTGGGTGGCGCCTTCGCCGGCGTCGTCACCGGCAACCTCGTGACGGCGGGGCACGCCGTCGCCGTCGCCGACCCGGTCGAGCTGCTGCCACCGGCGGTCGCGGTGGCGGGCTTCGTCGCCGGGGTCGGTCTGTGGTCGCTGCACCGGCGGTGGCGGGACGCGGTGTCCGCGCCGCTGCTGGCCGAGCTGGTCGTGCTGGTCGCACTCGCCGTCGCGTGGCTGCTCGCGCCCGCCGCGACGCTGCCGCTGCTGGCCGGGGCCGCGGTCGCGATGGGTGGACAGAGCAGCGTCGCCCGGCTGCTCGGGGAGTCCACGACCTACATGACCGGCACCCTGACCGGTGCGGTCGCCGATCTGGTCACCGGCGACGGGCGGCGGTGGTCGGCGCTGCGCCAGCTCGGCGCGCTGGTGCTCGGGGCCGTCGCGGGCGGGCTCCTGCTGGAGCACCTGCGGCCCGCCGTGCCGGCGGTGGCGGTGCTGCTCGCCGGGGCAGCCGTCGTCGTCCACGCCGTCGGCGCCCGGCGGGTGCAGGATGGTCCGGTGGGGCCCGACGCCCCGTAGGACCCCGCCACCCGTAGGACCCCGCCACCCGTAGGACCCCGCCACCCGTAGGACGATGTCGAAGGAGTACCGACCGTGCCGCTGCACCCGCAGGTGGAAGCCCTCCTGACGCTCTTGGCCGAGCAGGGCGGTGACCCGCCGGAGACCATGACCGTCGAGCAGAACCGGGCCATGCTCCGGGGGATGGCCGCGGTGTCCGGCCCGCCCGAGCCGGTCGCGGCGGTCCGCGACGACCGCGCCGGTGACGTACCGATCCGCATCTACACGCCCGAGGGCACCGGCCCGTTCCCGATCCTGGTCTTCTACCACGGCGGCGGCTGGGTGATCGGCGACCTCGACAGCCACGACCCGGTGTGCCGGTCGCTGGCCAACCGGTCCGGCGCCGTCGTCGTCTCGGTCGACTACCGGCTCGCGCCCGAGCACCGGTTCCCCGCGGCCGTCGACGACGCCGTCGCCGCCCTGGACTGGGTGCACGCCCACGCCGCGGAGTTCGACGGCGACCCTGCCCGCATCGCCGTCGGCGGCGACTCCGCGGGCGGGAACCTGTCGGCGGTCGTCGCCCAGCACGCCCGCGACCACGGTCCCGACCTGCGGTTCCAGCTGCTGGTCTACCCGGCCGTCGACGGCGCCGACGAGAGCCCGTCGATGACCGAGAACGCACAGGGTCCGCTGCTGACCCGGGCCATGATGGAGTGGTTCATGGGCCACTACCTCACCGACGAGAAGGACCTGCGCGACCCGCGGATGTCTCCGGCCCGCGCCACCGATCTGTCCGGGCTGCCGCCCGCGCTGGTCGTCACCGCGGAGTTCGACCCGCTCCGCGACCAGGGCGCCGCCTACGCCGCGGCGCTGAACGCCGCGGGGGTGAAGGCGGAGCTGCGCGAGTCGCCGGGCATGATCCACGGGTTCCTGCAGTTCGGCGCCGCGGTCGACGACAGCCGTGCTCTGCTCGACGAGGCGGGCGCCGCCCTGCGTGCCGCTCTGGCCTGACCCGCCCCCCGCACCCGCCCCTCCCCGGGTGCCGAGCCCGCGGCGTCGTCGTGCGGGGCGGGTCGGGGGCGCCGGGAGGGCGGGGAATGCCGAACCCGGGCCGGTCGTTGCGGATGCTCAGAAGGCCGTCCGACCCGAGGAGCACCGTGCCCCGCCTGTCCCCGCCGGTGGCGTTCGCCGTCGTCGCCGCGACGTTCGTCTGGTTCCTCGCCGCGTCGTCCGCACCGTCCCCGCTCTACGTCGTGTACCAGGAGACCTTCGCCTTCAGCGAGTTCACGCTGACCACGGTGTTCGCGGTCTACGTCCTCGCGCTGATCGCCGCCCTGCTCGTCGCCGGGTCGCTGTCGGACCACATCGGGCGCAAGCCGGTGCTGCTCGGTGCGATCGGGCTGGAGGCCGTGTCCCTGGTGCTGTTCCTGCTGGCCGACGGCGTCGGCTGGCTCCTGGTCGCGCGCGTCGTCCAGGGGGTCGCGACCGGCGCGGCGACGGCGACGCTGCCCGCGACGCTGGTCGATCTCGCAGCCCGCGGTGACCGGCCCGAGCGCGCCGGCGTGGTCAACGGCACCGCGCCGCTCTCCGGTCTCGCCGTCGGGTCGCTGGGCTGCGGTCTGCTCGTCGAGTACGCGCCCGCGCCGACCCGCCTGGTCTGGGCGCTGCTGCTGGCCGGCCTGGTCCTGGCCGCCGTGCTGGTCGCCCTGATCCCGGAGACCATCGACCGTCGGCCGGGGGCGCTCGCGTCGCTGCGCCCGCGGGTCGGGGTGCCGCCGCGGGTGCGCTCCGGGTTCGCCGTGATCGTGCCGATCCTGCTGGCGAGCTGGGCACTCGCCGGGCTCTACCTCTCGCTCGGGGGCTCGGTGGTCGCGCAGGTGTTCGGCGTGCGCGACCACCTGGTCGGCGGGCTCACCGTCGTCGCGCTCGTCGGGACCGGCGCGGTGACGGCCTTCGCGCTGCGCGGGCGCGTCCCGGTGACGCTGCTCGTCCCGGCGGCCTGGCTGCTCGCCGCCGGCACCGTCGTCTCGCTGGCCGGGGTGCTCACCGGAGTGCTCGCGCTCGCTGCCGTCGGCGCGGTCGTCGCCGGGCTGGGATTCGGCTCCGCCGCCTACGCCACGTTCGGGACGATGTCCACGCTCGCCGCTCCGCACGAGCGCGGCGAGCTCTTCGCGGCCCTCTACACGCTGGCCTACCTGGCGTTCTCGGTGCCGGCGATGGTCGCGGGCGTCGCCGCGACACTGGGGGAGCTGCGGCCCACGGCGCTGGTGTACGGCGGCGTCGTCGCGGTGCTCGCCGTCGTCGCGGCGGTGCTGGGCCGTCGCGTCCCCGTTCCCGCGACGGGCGAACCGGTCCCCGCGCCGACCCGCGGCAGCTGATCGGCGGACGGCCCGACGGGTATGCGTTACCCCGTCCGTCGGTGAACGCGGCCAGGCGACCACTCGTCGCCTACTCCGCGTCGGCGGGTGTCACGGGTTGTGACGAGCGGTCTCGGCGTGGTTACGGTGTCGGCCGCTCCGGGCCCCCCGCACTCCGGCCCGGGCGGCACCTGCTCCCCGAGGTAGAGGAACGACGATGGCTGGACGACGCCGCAAGCCCACCGAGACCGGCCGGAAGGTCGCCCGGATCAGCGCGTTCGCCGCGGTGGCGGCGGCTCCGCTGGGCGTCGTCGGGACCGCGGCGGCGGCCGAGTCGACGTCGTCGGCCGCGCCGTCGGTCGAGCGGACCGCCACCTGGGAGAAGCTCGCGCACTGCGAGAGCACCGGGAACTGGGACGCCGACACCGGCAACGGGTTCAAGGGTGTTATCCGAACAGATCCGCAGCGGGATGACGTATATCACTGTTTATCGGGGCTGGGCGGAGTGTTCGCAGGGAT
>NZ_VRMC01000472.1:0-269 GCF_008369905.1 Pseudonocardia sp. EV170527-09 | reverse complement strand
CTCTTGTTCTCATCATCATCATGGTCGCGACGCTGTTCTACACCCAGCTTCAGCTGATGCGGAAGAACATGCCTCCGGAATCGCTAACCGGCCCCATGGCCCAGCAGCAAAAGATGATGATCTACCTCTTCCCACTGATGTACCTGTTCAGTGGTGTGAGCTTCCCGATCGGCGTCATGCTCTACTGGTGTACCTCGAACCTATGGACGCTAGGCCAGCAGGAAATCCTTATCCGTAACAACCCGACACCAAATACCCCGGCCTACATC
>NZ_VRMC01000471.1:0-269 GCF_008369905.1 Pseudonocardia sp. EV170527-09 | reverse complement strand
CCGTAACGCATGGCGTCGTAACGAGCCAGGTTGCTAGACACCTCGGCAGGCTGAATAAGGTAATAAGCAGGTAAGGCGAGGTCAAAGTTCGGGCAAGAGACCTCAACGACCTCAGCCCCCGCCTCTATTAGCATCTCGACAGCCTCGTGGAACCGGGCCTCGACCTGAGGGTCGTAACCCTGCCCGCTCAACTCCGTGACAACGCCAATGCGCACCCCGGAAACGTCTGCCTGCCGCGCAGCCTCAACGACCGCCGGGGTGGGCTGATT
>NZ_VRMC01000470.1:0-270 GCF_008369905.1 Pseudonocardia sp. EV170527-09 | reverse complement strand
GTAAATGGATTAATGAATATATCGTTGATTATTGTAAAGAAAAACTCAAGGCGGATTAGGAAGTCTAGATCCCATGCTTGTCCTTAAATGTATAAACCAAACCGGAGGAACATATGGAAAAACAGATTAATGAGAAAGTGATGGAAAGTGCTCAGAGTGTCCATAAGACTATACCTGTAGCTTGGAAAATCTTTTTATTAATATTACCCTGACTTTTGATGGTGGAGAAGTCTACTATTTCTTCAACGAAGAAGGAAAAAGTGACTATAT
>NZ_VRMC01000469.1:0-270 GCF_008369905.1 Pseudonocardia sp. EV170527-09 | reverse complement strand
TTTCTGGATAGCATAAAGGGATACTTGAATAAGAGTTTTTCAATGAAATACCCCATTGAAGCTACCTATATATTGGGCATCAAGATCTATAGGGATAGATTGAGACGTTTAATAGGACTTTGACAAAGCACATACCTTGACAAATTTTTGAAGAAGTTCAAAATGGATCAGCCAAAGAAAGGGTTGTTGCCTGTGTAACAAGGTGTGAAGTTGAGTTAGACTCAAAGTCCGACCACGGCAGAAGATAGAGAGAGAATGAAAGTCATTCCC
>NZ_VRMC01000468.1:0-270 GCF_008369905.1 Pseudonocardia sp. EV170527-09 | reverse complement strand
TGTATATTGTAGGTATTATAAAATTATTATTATTATTATTATTATTGTTATATATTGAAAGAAAACGAGAATATGGTGAAATCTCCTAAAGTTACTGGCAAATAAGAGAAGAGGAACAAGATTGGTTGTGATTGGTTGTTATTGGTGCAGTAAGGACTGCCTTGTTAATCACAAAGTGAGTGAATTATTTGTGAATATACTGCGGGATATTCACGGGCCCTATCACTACTCATGTGAATGTGACCCATGGGGGTATGAATACTTAAGGTA
>NZ_VRMC01000467.1:0-270 GCF_008369905.1 Pseudonocardia sp. EV170527-09 | reverse complement strand
TGGGGAGGCTGCACACTCGTGCGTACAAAGCACTTGCCGAAAAGTTTCCAGAGATTGACGTAAATATCCGACTGGTTTCGTGTTGCGATGTGGTAGCGGAAAACCGAAGGCAAGCAGTGGACCGGCTGGGATTCTGCACTGCGGTTGAGGACTACCACGATCTCATCGGCAATCCCGAAGTAGATGTCGTCTCCATCTGCGCGCCAAATTTCCTGCATCGCGATATCGCTCTTGCCGCTGCGGAGGTGGGAAAGCCGTTCTGGATTGAGA
>NZ_VRMC01000054.1:0-41948 GCF_008369905.1 Pseudonocardia sp. EV170527-09 | reverse complement strand
GAGCTATTTACACCGCGTCCACCGCCGATGCCGCTGCAGCCGCGCTGGATGATCTCGATGACGAGTGGGGGCGAGCCTATCCGGCGATGATACGTTTGTGGCGTAACGCCTGGACCGAGTTCATGCCGTTCCTCGACTACGACATCGAGGTCCGGAGGGTGATCTGTACGACGAACGCGATCGAATCGTTGAACGCCCGCTACCGGCGAGCGGTCCGAGCGCGAGGGCATTTCCCCAGCGAGCAGGCCGCGATGAAATGTCTGTACCTTGTCACCCGCAGCCTCGACCCGACCGGACGAGGCCACACCCGATGGATGATGCGCTGGAAGCCAGTCCTCAACGCCTTCGCCATCACTTTCGGTGACCGCTGGCCGGGCGCCGAGCACTACTGACAACATCGCCGGAACCACCGTTCTCGTTACAGACCCGAGACCAGGAGCGCGGGGGCGGCGGACTGTTCGGCCTGTTCGGAGGTGGATCGTGATCGGCTCCAGCGGTCGCGTCGGCCGGGTGTCGGCGCTGCTGACGGCCGTGGCGCTGTTCGCGGGTGGCTGCGGCGCGGTGGACGGCGGTCTCCGGGGCATCCCGCTGCCCGGTGGCGCGAACCTGGGCGACGACCCGTACTCGGTGCAGATCGAGTTCGCCGACGTCGTCGACCTCGTCCCGCAGTCGATCGTGCGCGTCGGTGACGTGCCGGTCGGGGCGGTCGAGAAGGTCGCCGTCGAGCCGGGGTCGTGGAACGCGCTGGTGACCGTGTCGGTGAACCGCGACGTCAAGCTCCCGGCCAACGCGACCGCGCGGGTCCGCACGACCTCGCTGCTCGGCGAGAAGTTCGTCGAGCTGTCCCCGCCGACCGTTCCCGCCGAGGGCGACCTCGCCCAGAGCGGGAAGATCGGGCTGCAGGCCAGCGGTCGCGCCGCCGAGGTCGAGGAGGTCCTCGGGGCGCTGTCGCTGCTGCTCAACGGCGGCGGCGTGGCCCAGATCCGGACCATCTCCACCGAACTCAACAACGCGCTGTCCGGGCGCGAGCCGCAGATCCGCGGTCTGCTGGACAACCTCGACCGGCTCGTCGGCTCGCTCGACAGCTCCAAGGACGACATCAACCGGGCACTCGACGGGCTCAACCGCCTGTCGGCCACGCTCGCCGAGCGTCGGCCGCAGATCGAGAACGCCCTGCAGAACATCAGCCCCGGCCTGCGCGAACTCGAGGCCCAGCGCACCCAGCTGGTCGGCATGCTGCAGGCGCTCGACCGGCTGTCCGGCGTCGCGACGAACGTCGTCAACCGGTCCCGCGACGACCTGCTCGCCGACCTGGAGGCGCTGCGCCCGGTGCTGCGGAACCTGGCCGACTCCGGCCAGAACCTGCCGGACTCGCTGCAGCTGCTGCTGTCGATCCCGTTCACCGACGCGGCCACCGACGCCGTCGCCGGCGACTACGCCAACCTGTACGCCAAGGTCGACCTGGACCTCGGGTCGATCCTGCGCAACATCCTCAACTCCAACCAGCTCGGGCTCCCGCTCGACCCGACGCAGCTGGCCCAGCTGCCGCCCACCGCGCAGCTGCTGACACCGCTGCTCGGCGCGACACCGCGGCAGCCGGACCCGGCCGTCCCGGGTGCGCCCGCGCTGCCGCTGATCGGGACCGAGCAGCCCACCACCGCGCCGGCGCCGCCCGCATCGGGCACCGCGCCGGCCACCCCGGCGCCGTCGGCGACCCCGACCCCGACGCCGAGCCCGACGCCGGAGCGGGGCTCCGGTGGCGGCGGCCTGCTCGGCGGACTCTTCGGAGGCGGATCGTGATCACCAAGACCGTCCGCTGGCAGCTGATCGCGCTGGTGCTCGTCACCGTCGTGGCGGTCGGCTACGCGGGCTTCCGCTATGCGGGTCTCGACCGCATCTTCGGTGCGACGACCTACCCGGTGACGGTGCAGCTCGCCGACTCCGGCGGGATCTTCACCGGTGCCGACGTCACCTACCGCGGCGTGAGCGTCGGCCGGGTCGGTCAGCTGTCGCTGACCGCCCGCGGCGTCGACGTCCAGCTGGACATCGAGAACTCCGCGCCGTCCATCCCGGCCGACGCCCGGGCCGTCGTCGGGAACCTCTCGCCGATCGGTGAGCAGTACGTCGACCTCCAGCCGGTCGCCGACGGCGGTGAGGCGCTCGCCGCCGGCTCGGTGATCCCGCAGGACCGCACCCGGACCCCGGTCCAGATCAACACCTTCCTGACCGAGCTGGACCAGCTCGTCTCGACGGTGCCGAAGGACTCGTTGCAGACCGTCGTCCGCGAGCTCGGCCAGGGCTTCGAGGGCACCGCGCAGCCGCTGCAGCAGCTGCTCGACACCACCGGGGAGTTCACCCGGGCCGCCACGGACGCGCTGCCGCAGACGGCCGCGCTGATCCGCGACTCCCGCCCGGTGCTCACCACGCAGAACGAGGTGGCGCCGCAGTTCCAGGAGTTCAGCCGGGGCCTGCGCGAGGTCACCGAGCAGCTCAAGCAGTCCGACCCGGACCTGCGTCGGATCATCGACGACGGCCCGCGCCTCGGCGACCAGGTCAGCGGCCTCCTCCGGGAGAGCGGCCCCGGGCTCGGCGAGTCGATCGCGAACCTGAGGACGGTGACCGAGCTGCTGGCCCCGCGCCAGGCGGGCCTGCGTCAGCTGCTCGTGACCTACCCGGGCCTGGTGTCCGTCGCGCCGAAGGTCGTGCCCGGCGACGGGACCGCGCACCTCGGCCTGGTCGTCAACATCGCCGACCCGCCGGTCTGCACCCGGGGCTACGAGGGCACGCCCAACCGCGGTGGCCTCGACGTCTCCGAGCGACCGGTGAACGAGGACGCCCGCTGCGCCGAGCCCCCCGGCAGCCCCACCAGCGTGCGCGGAATGCAGAATGTGCCCAGGCCCCAGCCGCTCGAGGTGCCGGACTACTCCGGCAACTCGGGGTTCGGCGGCCACGGTGACGGTCAGCACGGCGGCGGCGACCCCGTCGACGGGCCGGCCCCGCGGCCGAACGCCGGGTCGCTCGGCGACGACCGTGCCGAGCGGGTCGCGACTCCGGGCCTGGTGACGAGCTTCGCCCAGATCCTGGGCGGTTGAGCACGACGGTCGTGCCCCGTCCGGGGCGCGACCGGCACGACGGCCGGGCCACACCCGGGCCCGGCCGGCACGACGACCGCGGGGGACCGCCGTCCGCCGGACGACGCGGACCCCCACGGCCGGCCCACGGCCGCCCGGTGCGGTCGCCGAGCGGCTGTGCCCCCGCAGCCGGGAGGAGGAACGCTCCCCGATGAACACCGACGTTGCCGGCTCCGACGCCGACACGAAGGCCGACCCGACGGCCGACACCCCCGACGGTGCCGCGCCCGTGGAGCCTGCCACCGGCCGGGACGGTGGCCAGGCCCCGCCCGGACCGCCCGCCAGGGCGCTGCCCGTGGCCGCCGTCGTCGCGGCGGTGCTCGCGGTCGTGCTGGGCTGCCTGTGGCTGTTCGCGCTGAACAGCGACGCCACCCAGGTCGCGCAGGCCCGCGACGCGGCACTCCGTGACGCCCGCCAGGCGGTGATCAACCTGAACACCCTGGACCACAAGCACGCCCAGAAGGGACTGGACCTGTGGATCCAGTCCTCGGCCGGGTCGGTCCGCGACGAGTTCGTGTCCAACCGTGACGCCTACGCCAAGCTGGTCACCGACCAGAAGCGCACCACCACCGCGACCGTCACCGACGCCGCGGTGACCGAGGTCGACCCGCGCGCCGGGACCGCCCGGGTGCTCGCCGGCGTCGACGTGACCGTCACGCCCGAGGGCGGTCAGCCCACCGTGACCCGCCAGCGCATCGAGCTCGGCATGGTCCGTACCGACGACGGCTGGAAGGTCGACGCCCTGGAGCCGCTGGTCACCCCGGGCACGGGCTGACCCTCCGGCCCGACCCCCGGCCCCCGGCGATGCCCCGCACCGCCCCGCACCCAGGTCGACCACCCCAGGAGGTCACCGCATGTCCACCCCCCGCCGCCGCCCCGCGGGCGGCATCCGCAGGCCCCAGGTCGCGGGCCGCCCGCGCACCCGCACCGACGAGCCCGACGAGGAGGAGACCGGCACCGGCGGTGTCGCCCTCGACGAGCGCTCCGGTGACGCGGTCCCGTCCGCCGCCCCGGTCCGCTCCGGCAACGCCGGGCGCACCGACACCCCCGGCACGACCGACGCCTCCGACCCGGCCGACGCCGGCGACGCGGACGATGCCGGTGCGGCCGACGCCGACGGCACCCCGCGCCGCCGGTCGTTGCTGTCCGCCCCGACGACCCGGCGCGCGACCGGGCTGCTGCTCGCCGTCACGGTGCTGCTCGTCGCGGCCGCCGCGTTCTTCGGCGCCGAGTGGTACCGCACGACCTTCACCGGCTCGGCGGCCAACACCGCGCTGAGCGACGTCGGCACCACCACGCAGGTCAGCGAGCAGGTCGGCGAGGCGATCACGAAGGTCTACTCGTTCGACTACGCCCGCCTCCAGCAGGCCGAGGACGACGCCCGCGCCGTCATCACCCCGGGCTTCCAGCCGGAGTTCGACAAGATCTTCGGCAGCGTGAAGGACCTCGCGCCGCAGCAGAAGGCCGTGGTCACCGCCACGATCCCGAAGCTCGCCGTGGCCAGCATCGACGGGGACCGCGCGACCGTCTACGCCTTCGTCAACCAGGTCATCCGGCGCCAGGCCGACGGCGGTGCCCCGCAGGAGGGGGCCGCGGCGGCCCGGCTGCGGGTCGACGCCCAGTTCGTCGACGGCCGCTGGAAGATCTCCGCGATGACGCCGGCCTGACCCGGCCCACGCGCCCGCGACGGTGCCCCGCACCCCCGGTCGACGGGGGTGCGGGGCACCGGCGTATGGTGGTCCACGATCCACCGAAGACCGCAGGTCCGCGCCCGGGTTCCGGGTGCACGAAGGTTCCGGGAACAACCGGACGGCCCGCGCAGGAGGACGAGGCGACACCGGGCGCGAGAGTGCCCCACGAACTTCCGACGCCCCGTGCTGCTGCGCACGGGGCGTTCGTCGTCTCCGGGGTCGGAGTGGGAACTGCGTCGGTGGCACCCCCAAGCACGTTCCACGTGCACGAGACCGACCCCCGAGAGGAGGGCAGCGATGGCAGCACCTGAGAAGGTCGCAGCGGTCGAGGAGATCACCAACCGCTTCCGCGAGTCGGACGCCTCGGTCGTGACCGAGTACCGCGGGCTCAGCGTCGCCAAGCTGACCCAGCTGCGCCGGGACCTGGGTTCGGACGCGAACTTCCGCGTCGCGAAGAACACCCTGGTCAAGCGCGCGGCGGCGGAGGCCGGGGTCCAGGGCCTGGACGACCTGCTCGCCGGCCCGACGGCCATCACCTTCATCAAGGGTGAGCCCGTCGAGGCCGCGAAGGCGATCAAGCAGTTCGCGAAGGACAACCCCGGTCTGACGATCAAGGGCGGGTACATGGACGGGCGCGCCCTGTCCACCGCCGAGGTCGAGCAGCTGGCGGACCTCGAGACCCGTGAGGTCCTGCTGGCCAAGCTGGCCGGCGCGATGAAGGCCAACCTGTCCAAGGCCGCCGGGCTGTTCAACGCCCCGGCCTCGCAGGTCGCCCGCCTCGCGCAGGCGCTGGCCGACAAGAAGGCCGAGTCCGGCGAGTCCGCCGCTCCGGCCGAGGCCGACGGCGACTCCGCCGAGAGCTGACCACCACCCCCATCTGTCTTTCGTAGAAAGGACCGCCACCATGGCGAAGCTGTCCACCGACGAGCTGCTCGACGCCTTCAAGGAGCTCACCCTGCTGGAGCTCTCGGACTTCGTGAAGAAGTTCGAGGACACCTTCGAGGTCACCGCGGCCGCCCCGGTCGCCGTCGCCGCCGCGGGTGCCCCCGCCGCCGGTGCCGCCCCCGCCGAGGAGGAGAAGGACGAGTTCGACGTCGTCCTCGAGGCCGCCGGTGACAAGAAGATCCAGGTCATCAAGGTCGTCCGCGAGGTCGTCTCGGGCCTGGGCCTGAAGGAGGCGAAGGACCTCGTCGAGTCCGCGCCGAAGCCGCTGCTCGAGGGTGTCGCCAAGGAGGCCGCCGAGGCCGCCAAGACGAAGCTCGAGGAGGCCGGCGCCAAGGTCTCGCTCAAGTGACCTGAGCACCGCTCGCACGACGGGGCGCCGACCCACCGGGTCGGCGCCCCGTCGTCGTTCCGGCGGTCAGGTCCGTTCGCGGGCCCGCAGCTCGCGGCGCAGCACCTTGCCCGTGACGGTCTTGGGCACCTCGTCGAGCAGCTCCACCTGCCGCGGGTACTTGTAGGCCGCCATCCGCTCCCTGGTGAAGGAGATCAACTCCTCCGGGGTGACCGAGGCACCCGCCCGCAGGGACACGAAGGCCTTCACCGTCTCGCCCCGGTACTCGTCGGCGACGCCGACCACCGCGGCCTCCCGCACGGCGGGGTGCTCGTAGAGGACGTCCTCCACCTCGCGCGGCCAGACCTTGTAGCCGCCCGCATTGATCTGGTCCTTCTTCCGGTCGACGATGTAGAACCAGCCGTCGGCGTCCATGTAGCCGACGTCCCCGGTGTGCAGCTCCCCGTCGGGGATCGCCCCCGCCGCCTCCTCGGGCTTGTTCCAGTAGCCCGCGACGACCTGCGGCCCGGACGTGCAGATCTCCCCGATCTCGCCGGGCGGGAGCTCCGCGCCGTCGTCGTCGATGATGCGGACGACGGTGCCGTAGATCGGGACTCCGACCGACAGCGCCCCGGAGGCGGAGTCCACCGGCCCCTGGGTGCCGATCGGCGTGGCGTGCGACGGGGAGGTGGTCTCGGTCAGCCCGTAGATGTTGTGGATCCACAGCCCGAACGCTTCGTGGAAAGCGGTGACCGTCGACGGCGGGATCGGCGCCCCGCCCGAGCAGATCGTGCGCAGCGACGCGAGCGCCTCCCGGTCGGCGTTCGGGGCGTTCATCAGCGCGATGAACACCGTGATCGCCCCGACGGTGAAGGTCGGGCGCTGCTCGCGGATCACGTCGACGCCGAGCGAGGGCTCGAACCGGTGGAACAGCACCAGCGGTGCTGCGAGGTACTGGGCCACCGTGACGTGCGCGATCAGCCCGGTGATGTGGAACAGCGGGGCGATGCCGAGGACGACCTCGTCGTCGCCGAGGCCGCACCAGGTGGCGTAGGCCTGGCTGGTGAAGACGACGTTGCCGTGGGTGTTCATCGCGCCCTTGGGCGGCCCGGTGGTCCCCGAGGTGTAGGTGAGGAACGCGGTGTCCCCGGCGCTGAACGACACCGGCGGGGGAGCGGTGCCCCGGTGCGCGCCCAGGAACGCGCCGAGGTCGGTGACGTCGTCGCCGGACAGGTCCGGACGCGCGGCGGCGGGCAGTGCGCGTGGGTCGTCGCGGGTCTGGAACTCGCGCTCGGAGGTGGTGAGCACGGTGCGCACGCCGGACGGCCCGGCCAGCACGGTCCGCGCGACGCCGTCGTAGAGCGACTCCAGGCAGACCAGCACCGACGACCCGGAGTCGCGCAGCAGCAGCTCCAGCTCGCGTTCGCGGTTCATCGGGTTGATCGACACCGCGATCCCGCCCGCCTTCCAGGTGCCGACCAGGCCGAGGACGAACTGAGGCACGTTCTGCAGGTACATCGCCACCCGCTCGCCCGCGGTGAACCCGCCGGCGAGCAGCCCGGCGGCGAAGGCGTCGCTGAGCTCGTCGAGCTCGCGGTAGGTGAGCGCACCGTCGAAGTAGCGGAGCGCGTCGCCGTCGGGGTGGCGCGCCACCGCGGCCCGGAACATCGACAGCGCGTCGGTGTGGTCCGGGGTGATGTCGTACGGCATGCCCTCGGCGTAGCGGGACAGCCAGGGGCGGTCGGCGTAGGACATCAGCGGATCACGATCGGGTTGACCGGTGCCCCCGTGCCGTTGACGACCTTCAGCGGGGCGGCGGCGTAGAGGAAGCTCCACCGGCCGTCGGCGGCGCAGGCGTCGGCGAGGTCGTCGAGCCAGGCGATCTCGGTGAGGGCGACGCCGAGGTTGCGCATCAGCGCGCAGTGCAGCGGGAGCGCGACGCCGGTGTGCGGCTCGCTGGTCACCTCGTTGGCGATGGTGTCGGTGACGAGGTTCGGGATCTCCTTGCGCTGGAACCACTCCACGAGCTCGCGCGAGTAGGTGAGCCCCGGCTCGGTGAAGTCGGTGTAGAAGGTGGCCGGGTCGTTCAGCTCGTACCAGTACTTCATCCATCCGGTGCGGATGACGAGCACGTCGTGCGGTTCGATCGTGACGCCCTGCGCCCGTGCTGCGGCCTCGAGGTCGGTGTGGTCGAAGGTCTCGCCCTTGTCCAGCCACTCCTTGCCGCGGTGCCGGGCCATGTCGATGAGCACCCCCCTCCCGACGACGCCCTTCTCCGCGATGGGCAGCACCGACGCCCGGTCCATCGCCTCGACGGTGGAGCGCGCGTCGTAGCCGTTCCAGAGCTTGCCGTCGTACCAGACGTGGCCGAGCGCGTCGTACTGCGTGGAGCCCTGCAGGAAGATGAGCGCGGTGTCGTCGGCGTAGTGCAGCCCACCGGGGAACTGCGGCGCGTCGGCCGAGTCCCAGGTGGCCTCGTCCATGACGTTCTGCCGCTTGATGCCCTCGCGGCCCGGCCACAGCGGGTCGCCCGGTGACTCGGTGCGTCCCATGTGGATCTGCAGGGTGAACACCTCGCCCGAGCGGACGTGCCGCACGCCGCGGAGGACCTCGCCCGCGTCCAGGTAGTTCAGGCAGCCGAGCTCGTCGTCGGGACCCCACTTGCCCCAGTTGCTGGGGGCGTCGTCGCCGAGGAGCTCGCGCATGGGAGGAGTGCTGTCGGACATCGTCGTCCTTTCGTCGCCGTCGGCCGTCACCGACCTGTGACCGATCGTTGGCGCCCCGACGACACCGTGTCAACCGTCACGCGGATCGACCTGAACGGTCGTCGATGGACCGGTCGTCCCGGCAGGATGACCGCTCGTCGACGAAGTGGGACTTGACTCGGTGCGGCGCGCAGGTCACTCTTGGGCAACGGTGGTTGCCTGCATGCTGGAATCGGCGACCTGTCTCGACAGCTGCGCTCGCAGCGTCTATAGTCATTCTTTGCGCTGTCTGCGTCCAGGCTCACGCGCTCATGACCGGGGAAGACTTCCGGACCGATCCGTCGGCCGCCGGAGAGGGTTCGGCGGACATGGGTACGGGGGTTCGGTCGTCCGTCAGTGCCCGACAACAGACGGCGTGCGACGTGGCCGGCTACCGGCTCGCGATCCGGGGGGCACCCCGATCGGATCGAGGGAGACGGTAGCGCCCGCCACCGGCGCACGCCAGACGAGAAGCGCAGTTCTCGGAAGGACGCATCTTGGCTGTCTCCCGCGCCGCCGCGACCACCTCGACCCTCTCCGCTTCGGCGAACCCGAACTACCCGGGCGCACCCACCCGGGTCACCTTCGCGAAGATCGCCCAGCCGTTGGAGGTCCCCGACCTTCTCGACCTGCAGATCCAGTCCTACGAGTGGCTGGTCGGCAGCGAGGCCTGGTTCCAGCGCCGGATCGAGGCCGGTGACGAGCTTCCGGTGAGCGGTCTGGAGGAGATCCTCACCGAGATCTCGCCGATCGAGGACTTCTCCGGGTCGATGTCGCTGTCCTTCTCCGACCCTCGCTTCGACGAGGTCAAGGCCTCCGTCGAGGAGTGCCGGGACAAGGACATGACCTACGGTGCCCCGCTGTTCGTGACGGCGGAGTTCACCAACAACACCACCGGTGAGATCAAGTCCCAGACGGTCTTCATGGGCGAGTTCCCCGTGATGACCGACAAGGGCACGTTCATCATCAACGGCACCGAGCGCGTCGTCGTGTCGCAGCTCGTCCGTTCGCCGGGTGTCTACTTCGACCACGCGATCGACAAGACGACCGAGAAGGACGTCTACTCGGTCAAGATCATCCCGAGCCGGGGTGCGTGGCTGGAGTTCGACGTCGACAAGCGCGACACCGTCGGTGTCCGCATCGACCGCAAGCGCCGCCAGCCGGTCACCGTGCTGCTGAAGGCCCTGGGCTGGACCGCCGAGCAGATCGGTGAGCGTTTCGGGTTCTCCGAGACGATCATGACGACGCTCGAGAAGGACAACACCGCGGGCCAGGACGAGGCGCTGCTCGACATCTACCGCAAGCTGCGCCCCGGCGAGCCGCCGACGCGCGAGTCGGCCCAGGCGCTCCTGGAGAACCTGTTCTTCAAGGACAAGCGCTACGACATGGCCAAGGTCGGTCGCTACAAGGCCAACAAGAAGCTCGGTCTCGACATCGACAACTCGGTCGGCACGCTGACCGAGGAGGATGTCGCCACCACCATCGAGTACCTCGTCCGGCTGCACGCCGGCGAGACCACGATGACCGTGGGTTCCGGTGACTCCGCGCGGGAGATCCCGGTGGAGACCGACGACATCGACCACTTCGGCAACCGGCGCCTGCGCACCGTCGGCGAGCTGATCCAGAACCAGGTCCGGGTCGGTCTGTCCCGCACCGAGCGGGTCGTCCGCGAGCGGATGACCACCCAGGACGTCGAGGCCATCACGCCGCAGACCCTGATCAACACCCGGCCGATCACGGCCGCGATCCGGGAGTTCTTCGGCACCTCGCAGCTGTCGCAGTTCATGGACCAGCACAACCCGCTGGCCGGACTGACCCACAAGCGTCGTCTGTCGGCGCTCGGCCCGGGTGGTCTGTCCCGTGAGCGCGCCGGCATGGAGGTCCGCGACGTCCACCCGTCGCACTACGGCCGCATGTGCCCGATCGAGACCCCCGAGGGTCCGAACATCGGTCTGATCGGCTCGCTGGCCTCCTTCGCGCGGGTCAACCCGTTCGGCTTCATCGAGACGCCGTACCGCAAGGTCGTCGACGGTGTCGTCACCTCGCAGATCGACTACCTGACCGCCGACGAGGAGGACCGCTTCGTCGTCGCCCAGGCGAACGCCCAGCTCAACGAGGACGGTTCCTTCGCCGACGAGCGCGTGCTGGTCCGCCGCAAGGGCGGCGAGGTCGACCTGATCTCGCCCTCGGGTGTCGAGTACATCGACGTCTCGCCGCGCCAGATGGTGTCGGTCGCGACGGCGATGATCCCGTTCCTCGAGCACGACGACGCGAACCGCGCGCTGATGGGCGCGAACATGCAGCGTCAGTCCGTGCCGCTGCTGCGCTCGGAGTCGCCGCTGGTCGGTACCGGCATGGAGCTGCGTGCCGCCGTCGACGCCGGTGACGTCGTCACCGCCGAGTCCGCCGGTGTCGTCGAGGAGCTGTGCGCCGACTACATCACCGTCATGGACGACGAGGGCCAGCGTCAGACCTACCGTCTGAACAAGTTCCGCCGCTCGAACCAGGGCACCTGCAACAACCAGAAGCCCATCGTCGACGAGGGGCAGCGGGTCGAGGTGGGCCAGGTGCTCGCCGACGGTCCCTGCACCGAGAACGCTGAGATGGCGCTGGGCAAGAACCTGCTCGTGGCGATCATGCCGTGGGAGGGCCACAACTACGAGGACGCGATCATCCTGTCGCAGCGCCTCGTGCAGGACGACGTGCTCACCTCGATCCACATCGAGGAGCACGAGATCGACGCGCGCGACACGAAGCTGGGCGCCGAGGAGATCACCCGGGACATCCCGAACGTCTCCGAGGACGTGCTGGCCGACCTCGACGAGCGCGGCATCATCCGGATCGGCGCCGAGGTCCAGCCCGGCGACATCCTGGTCGGCAAGGTCACGCCCAAGGGCGAGACCGAGCTGACCCCGGAGGAGCGCCTGCTCCGCGCGATCTTCGGTGAGAAGGCGCGCGAGGTCCGCGACACCTCGCTGAAGGTCCCGCACGGCGAGAACGGCAAGGTCATCGGCATCCGGGTCTTCTCCCGCGACGACGACGACGAGCTGGCCCCGGGCGTCAACGAGCTGGTCCGCGTCTACGTGGCCCAGAAGCGCAAGATCTCCGACGGCGACAAGCTCGCCGGCCGGCACGGCAACAAGGGCGTCATCGGCAAGATCCTCCCGCAGGAGGACATGCCGTTCCTCCCGGACGGCACGCCGGTCGACATCATCCTGAACACCCACGGTGTGCCGCGTCGTATGAACATCGGCCAGATCCTGGAGACCCACCTCGGGTGGATCGCCAAGTCCGGCTGGGAGATCGAGGGCAAGCCCGAGTGGGCGGCGCAGATGCCAGAGGAGCTCTACTCGGTGCCCGCCGACACGAACACCGCGACGCCGGTGTTCGACGGTGCGCGCGAGCACGAGATCACGGGTCTGCTCGGCTCGACCCGCCCCAACCGGGACGGCGAGCGGATGGTCGGTCCGGACGGCAAGGCGCAGCTGCTCGACGGCCGCTCCGGTGAGCCGTACCCGTTCCCGGTCGCGGTCGGCTACATGTACATCCTGAAGCTGGCCCACCTGGTGGACGACAAGATCCACGCCCGGTCGACCGGCCCCTACTCGATGATCACCCAGCAGCCGCTGGGCGGTAAGGCGCAGTTCGGTGGTCAGCGCTTCGGTGAGATGGAGTGCTGGGCGATGCAGGCGTACGGCGCGGCCTACACCCTGCAGGAGCTGCTGACGATCAAGTCCGACGACGTCGTGGGCCGCGTGAAGGTCTACGAGGCGATCGTCAAGGGCGAGAACATCCCGGAGCCGGGGATCCCCGAGTCGTTCAAGGTGCTCCTCAAGGAGCTGCAGTCGCTCTGCCTGAACGTCGAGGTGCTCTCCAGCGACGGTGCGGCGATCGAGATGCGGGACGCCGACGACGAAGACCTCGAGCGTGCCGCGGCGAACCTGGGCATCAACCTGTCCAGCCGCCCGGGCTCGGAGTCGATGACCGTCGACGACGTCGTCAACTGACCCCCGTCCGACCAGCCGCCCTTTAAACGAAGAAACAGAGGACATACGTGCTCGACGTCAACTTCTTCGACGAACTGCGCATCGGCCTGGCCACCGCCGAGGGCATCCGCCAGTGGTCGCACGGTGAGGTCAAGAAGCCCGAGACCATCAACTACCGCACCCTGAAGCCGGAGAAGGACGGGCTCTTCTGCGAGAAGATCTTCGGTCCGACCCGGGACTGGGAGTGCTACTGCGGCAAGTACAAGCGCGTCCGGTTCAAGGGCATCATCTGCGAGCGCTGCGGCGTGGAGGTCACGCGCGCCAAGGTGCGTCGTGAGCGGATGGGCCACATCGAGCTGGCCGCCCCGGTCACGCACATCTGGTACTTCAAGGGCGTCCCGAGCCGGCTGGGCTACCTGCTCGACCTGGCTCCCAAGGACCTCGAGAAGATCATCTACTTCGCGGCGTACGTGATCACCTCGGTGAACACCGAGCTGCGGCACAACGACATGTCCACGCTCGAGAACGAGATGAGCGTGGAGCGCCGCCGGGTCGAGCAGACCCGCGACGCCGACCTCGAGGCCCGCGCCCAGAAGCTCGAGCAGGACCTCGCCGAGCTCGAGGCCGAGGGTGCCAAGGGCGACGTCCGCCGCAAGGTCAAGGACGGCGGCGAGCGCGAGATGCGCCAGCTGCGCGACCGCGCCCAGCGCGAGCTGGACCGGCTCGACGAGATCTGGACGACGTTCACGAAGCTCGACGTCCAGCAGCTCATCGCGGACGAGTCCATCTACCGCGAGCTCTACGACCGCTACGGCGACTACTTCACCGGTGCCATGGGTGCCGAGGCGATCCAGAAGCTGCTGGAGAACTTCGACATCCCGGCCGAGGCCGAGAAGCTGCGCGAGATCATCCGGTCCGGCAAGGGCCAGAAGAAGCTGCGTGCGCTCAAGCGTCTCAAGGTCGTCGCGGCGTTCCAGACCACCGGCAACTCGCCGATGGGCATGGTGCTCGACTGCGTCCCGGTCATCCCGCCGGACCTGCGCCCGATGGTGCAGCTCGACGGTGGCCGCTTCGCGACCTCGGACCTGAACGACCTGTACCGCCGGGTCATCAACCGGAACAACCGCCTCAAGCGACTGATCGACCTCGGCGCGCCCGAGATCATCGTCAACAACGAGAAGCGGATGCTCCAGGAGTCCGTCGACGCGCTGTTCGACAACGGCCGTCGCGGCCGGCCGGTGACCGGGCCGGGCAACCGCCCGCTCAAGTCGCTGTCCGACCTGCTGAAGGGCAAGCAGGGCCGGTTCCGCCAGAACCTGCTCGGCAAGCGCGTCGACTACTCGGGCCGTTCGGTCATCGTCGTCGGCCCGCAGCTGAAGCTGCACCAGTGCGGTCTGCCCAAGCAGATGGCGCTGGAGCTGTTCAAGCCGTTCGTGATGAAGCGCCTGGTGGACCTCAACCACGCGCAGAACATCAAGTCGGCCAAGCGGATGGTCGAGCGCGGCCGCTCGCAGGTGTGGGACGTGCTCGAGGAGGTCATCTCCGAGCACCCCGTGCTGCTGAACCGTGCGCCCACGCTGCACCGTCTCGGCATCCAGGCCTTCGAGCCGCAGCTGGTGGAGGGCAAGGCCATCCAGCTGCACCCGCTGGTCTGCGAGGCGTTCAACGCGGACTTCGACGGTGACCAGATGGCGGTGCACCTGCCGCTGTCGGCCGAGGCGCAGTCCGAGGCCCGGGTCCTGATGCTGTCGTCGAACAACATCCTGTCCCCGGCATCGGGTCGCCCGCTGGCGATGCCGCGTCTGGACATGGTCACGGGTCTGTACCACCTGACCCGTCTCCGCGAGGACGCCCACGGCGCCGGGAACCACTACGGCTCCGCGGCCGAGGCGATCATGGCCTACGACCGCAAGGTCCTCCACCTGCAGGCGCCGATCAAGATCCGGCTCCCCAACGTCACGCCGACCCCGGGCGCCGCGGCCGAGACCGTGACCGAGGACGGCGTCTGGACCGCGGAGACCACGCTCGGGCGGGTGCTGTTCAACGAGCTCCTGCCGGCGGACTACCCGTTCGTCAACGAGCCGCTGCCGAAGAAGCGTCAGGCCACGATCGTCAACGAGCTGGCCGAGCGCTACTCGATGACCGAGGTCGCGCAGGTCCTGGACCGGCTGAAGGACGCGGGCTTCTACTGGGCCACGCGCTCCGGCGTCACGATCTCGATCGCCGACGTGCTGGTCCCGCCGGCCAAGGCGGGCATCCTCGAGGAGTACGAGGCGAAGGCCGACCAGATCAACAAGCGCTACCAGCGTGGTGCCCTGTCGCACCAGGAGCGCAACGACGAGATGGTCAAGATCTGGAGCCGGGCGACCGAGGAGGTCGCCAAGGCGATGGAGCAGAACTTCCCCGAGGACAACCCGATCCCGACGATCGTGCAGTCCGGGGCCGCGGGCAACATGACCCAGATCCGCCAGCTGGCGGGTATGAAGGGTCTGGTCGCGAACCCCAAGGGCGAGTTCATCCCGCGTCCGATCAAGGCCTCGTACCGCGAGGGTCTGTCGGTGCTGGAGTACTTCATCTCCACGCACGGCACCCGTAAGGGTCTGGCGGACACCGCGCTGCGGACCGCGGACTCCGGGTACCTGACCCGTCGTCTGGTCGACGTGTCGCAGGACGTCATCGTCCGCGAGGTCGACTGCGGCACCGAGCGCGCCATCCCGATGGCGGTCACCGAGGAGACGAGCGACGGTCGGTTTATCCCGCACCGTTACCTGCGCACCTCGGTGTACGCCCGGACCTCCGGCGAGGAGATCACCGGGCCGGACGGCACGGTGCTGGTCCGCAAGGGCGACGACCTCGGCGACACCGTGCTCGACGCGCTCGTCGCCGCCGGTGTCAAGACGGTCCGGGTCCGGTCCGCGCTGACCTGCGCCTCGGCCACCGGTATCTGCGCGATGTGCTACGGCCGCTCGATGGCCACCGGCAAGCTGGTGGACGTCGGCGAGGCCGTCGGCATCGTCGCCGCGCAGTCCATCGGTGAGCCGGGCACCCAGCTGACGATGCGTACGTTCAAGCAGGGTGGCGTCGCGGGCGACGACATCACGACCGGTCTGCCGCGTGTCACCGAGCTGTTCGAGGCCCGGGTCCCGCGTGGCAAGGCGCCGATCGCCGACGTCGACGGCCGCATCCGTATCGAGGACGGCGACCGGTTCTGGAAGATCACGCTGATCCCGGACGACGGCGGCGAGGAGATCGTCTACGAGAAGCTGTCCAAGCGGCAGTGGCTCGGGATGACCACCGTCGACGGCACCGAGCGTCCGCTCGCGGACGGCGACCACGTGACGGTCGGCCAGCTGCTCCTCGAGGGCATGGCGGACCCGCACGAGGTGCTGCGTGTCATGGGCCCGCGTGAGGTGCAGCTGCACCTCGTGCGTGAGGTGCAGAAGGTGTACCGCACGCAGAGCGTGGACATCCACGACAAGCACATCGAGGTCATCGTCCGGCAGATGCTGCGCCGGGTCACGATCATCGACTCGGGTGCGACCGAGTTCCTGCCCGGCGCACTGGCCGAGCGGGGCGAGTTCGAGTCCGAGAACCGCCGGGTCGTCGCCGAGGGGCTGGAGCCGGCGTCGGGCCGTCCGGTCCTGATGGGGATCACCAAGGCCTCGCTGGCGACGGAGTCGTGGCTGTCCGCGGCGTCGTTCCAGGAGACCACCCGCATCCTCACCGATGCCGCGATCAACGGAAAGCGCGACAAGCTCGTCGGGCTCAAGGAGAACGTGATCATCGGTAAGCTGATCCCGGCCGGTACCGGCATCAACCGGTACCGCAACATCCAGGTCCAGCCGACCGAGGAGGCCCGCGCGGCCGCCTACGCGCTGCCGAGCTACGACGACGGCTACTACAGCCCGGACGTCTTCGGCACGGGCACCGGTGCCGCGGTGCCGCTGGACGACTACGACTTCGGTCGCGACTACCGCTGAGGTAGCCGCTCGGTCCGGACCCGCGACGGTGGGTCCGGACCGTGACCGAGGAGGTCCCGGACGGGGCCGGACATCGCTCTCCCGTGGCGGTGACCGGCCCCGTTCGTGCGTCCGGGGCCTGTGCCCCGGTGCGGGTCTCAGCGCAGGCAGTCCGCGCGCAGGGCCGAGCCCAGCGCGCGCAGCGAGGCGTCGGCCTCGGCGAGCAGCCCGGCCAGGGTCGGGAAGGCGTGCCACATGCCGGGTGCGCGCTCGTAGGTGACCGGGGTCCCGGCCGCGCGGGCACGCTCGACGAGGGTGTCGGCGTCGTCGACGAGGATCTCGTCGGCGCCGGCGACGACGTGCAGCGGCGGCAGCCCCGCCAGGTCGGCGTCCAGCGGCAGGAGCTCGGGGGCCCCGGTGTGCGGGCCCGCGTAGTCGGCGACGGCGTCGGGCAGCCACGACGGGTCCAGCATCGCATCGGAGGCGACGTTGCGGGTGAGCGCGTCGGCGGTGCAGGACAGGTCCAGCCACGGCGAGATCAGCCCGATCGAGCCCGGGAGGTCCTCACCGGCGGCGCGCAGCCGCAGCAGCAGCGACATCGTCAGCCCGCCGCCCGCCGAGTCGCCGGCCACCGCGATGTGCCGGGCCGGGATCCCCGCGGCGCGCAGGGCGGTCCAGACGGCGTACGCGTCGTCGAGGGCGGCCGGGAACGGGTGCTCCGGCGCGAGCCGGTAGTGCGGTGCGAGGACGGCGCTCCCGGTGGCGTGCGCGAGCCCCGCGAGCAGCGGCCGGTGCGAGGCCGACGACCCCACGAGGTATCCGCCGCCGTGCAGGTAGAGCACCCGGTGCGGGGCGACTGGCCCGGGCGGTGCGACGACCGCGGTGGGCACCCCGCCGAGCGTCCCGAGGCTCCGGCGGGTGCCGCGGGGGAGCGGGAGGGACGCCCCGACCAGGTCGAGTCCACGCCGTCGGAGGGCGACGGGTAGTGTGGGACCGAGCAAGGGTGCGATGAGTGCTCGCGTGGCGAGGCGGTTGACGGCCGTCGGCAGGTGCATACCGGACCGTAACCGTCCCTCCGTCGCCGTCGTCCACAGGGTGATCCACACCGTGACCGACACGGCGGGATCCCGCTGGGACACAGTCATCGCCCACCACCGATCCGACCGCGACGAGCGGCCGTCGATCTGCGACGAGCGGGTGAGTCCGCTTGCCAGAGGCGGCGTCGTGCGGCATCGTCGGGTCACCACAGGTCTCCTCCGGAGTGTCATCCCGGGGGATCCGAGGTCCATCGAAGCCCCCGATGGACCCGAAGGCAGGTCCGAGGCGAACGCCCGGAACGGACCCGCTTTGACCGCCTTGAAGAGGGCCGGGTACTCTCGTGTTCTGTGCTCGGCTCCGGTCGGGCAGGTCCGCGTGTCCCGTGGTGTGCACCGATCCGATGGTTCCGACCCTCAGGTCTGTGGTTGCGCCCCGGAGCAGGGCACGCCGGACGTCCCGACAGCCTCCGCGGGGCCCTTCCGGCCCCGAGCGTGCCCGGGACGACACGCCCGACCTCGGGGTCCGGCGCGACGGTGGCGGAGTCCGGTGAGAGCCGGCAGCCACGCCGGCGCCCGGAGTCCGGGACACCGAACCACGATCACCAGTGTCACGGCGAGCAAGACAGTCGAGCCACGTCGACGGGAAGAAGTAGACGGTTCATGCCCACGATCCAGCAGCTGGTCCGCAAGGGCCGCGAGGACAAGGTCTCCAAGACCAAGACCGCCGCGCTGAAGGGAAGCCCCCAGCGCCGCGGGGTCTGCACCCGCGTGTACACCACCACGCCCAAGAAGCCGAACTCGGCCCTGCGCAAGGTCGCCCGTGTGCGCCTGTCCAGCGGCATCGAGGTCACCGCGTACATCCCCGGTGAGGGCCACAACCTGCAGGAGCACAGCATCGTGCTCGTGCGCGGTGGTCGTGTGAAGGACCTCCCCGGCGTGCGCTACAAGGTCATCCGGGGGTCGCTGGACACCCAGGGCGTGAAGAACCGCAAGCAGTCCCGCAGCCGCTACGGCGCGAAGAAGGAGAAGAGCTGATGCCCCGCAAGGGCCCCGCCCCGAAGCGTCCGCTGGTCTCGGACCCGGTCTACGGCTCGCCGCTGGTCACCCAGCTGGTGAACAAGGTCCTCAAGGACGGAAAGCGGTCGCTCGCCGAGCGCATCGTCTACGCCGCCCTCGAGGGCACCCGTGACAAGACCGGCACCGACCCGGTCGTCACGCTGAAGCGCGCTCTCGACAACGTGAAGCCGGCCCTCGAGGTCCGCAGCCGCCGCGTCGGTGGCGCGACCTACCAGGTCCCCGTCGAGGTCCGTGCCGTCCGGCAGACCACCCTGGGGCTGCGTTGGCTGGTCACCTACTCCGGTCAGCGCCGCGAGAAGACCATGGTCGAGCGCCTCATGAACGAGCTGCTCGACGCCAGCAACGGCCTCGGCGCCAGCGTCAAGCGGCGCGAGGACATGCACAAGATGGCGGAGTCGAACCGCGCCTTCGCCCACTACCGCTGGTGACCGGCCGACCGTCGGGCGCCATCTCGCGATCGAGGGAGAGCTGAGCTAGTGGCAGCACAGGACGTGCTGACGGACCTGACCAAGGTCCGCAACATCGGCATCATGGCCCACATCGACGCCGGTAAGACGACCACCACCGAGCGGATCCTGTTCTACACCGGGATCAACTACAAGATCGGTGAGGTCCACGACGGCGGCGCCACGATGGACTGGATGGAGGAGGAGCAGAAGCGCGGCATCACGATCACGTCCGCCGCGACGACCTGCTTCTGGAAGAACCACCAGATCAACATCATCGACACCCCCGGGCACGTCGACTTCACCGTCGAGGTGGAGCGGTCGCTGCGGGTGCTCGACGGTGCGGTCGCGGTCTTCGACGGCAAGGAGGGGGTCGAGCCGCAGTCCGAGCAGGTCTGGCGGCAGGCCACCAAGTACGACGTCCCCCGCATCTGCTTCGTCAACAAGATGGACAAGCTGGGTGCGGACTTCTACTTCACCATCCAGACCATCAAGGACCGGCTGAACGCGACGCCGCTCCCGCTGCAGATCCCGATCGGCTCCGAGAACGACTTCATCGGTGTCGTCGACCTGGTCGAGATGCGTGCCCTCACCTGGCGCGGCGAGGTCGCCAAGGGTGAGGACTACACCGTCGAGGAGATCCCGGCGGAGCTCCAGGCCAAGGCCGAGGAGTACCGCACCCAGCTCATCGAGGCGGTCGCCGAGACCGACGACGAGCTCATGGAGCTCTACCTCGGTGGCGAGGACCTGACCGTCGAGCAGATCAAGAACGGCGTGCGCCGGCTGGTCAACGACCGCGCCGCGTACCCGGTCCTCTGCGGCTCGGCGTTCAAGAACAAGGGTGTCCAGCCGATGCTGGACGCGGTGATCGACTACCTGCCGTCGCCGTACGACGTGCCGCCGGTCGAGGGTTTCCTCACCGACGGTGAGACGCCGGCGAGCCGCAAGCCGTCGAAGGACGAGCCGTTCTCGGCGCTGGCCTTCAAGATCGCCGCGCACCCGTTCTTCGGCAAGCTCACCTACATCCGGGTCTACTCGGGTCAGGTCGCCGCCGGCGCCCAGGTCATCAACTCGACCAAGGACCGGAAGGAGCGCATCGGGAAGCTCTTCCAGATGCACTCCAACAAGGAGAACCCGGTCGACGAGGCCGTGGCCGGCCACATCTACGCGGTCATCGGCCTGAAGGACACGACCACCGGCGACACGCTCTGCGACCCGCAGAACCCGATCGTCCTCGAGTCGATGACCTTCCCGGACCCGGTCATCCAGGTCGCCGTCGAGCCCAAGTCGAAGGCGGACCAGGAGAAGCTCTCCCTGGCGATCCAGAAGCTGGCCGAGGAGGACCCGACGTTCCAGGTCTCCCTGGACGACGAGACCGGTCAGACCATCATCGCCGGCATGGGCGAGCTGCACCTCGAGGTGCTGGTCAACCGGATGAAGTCCGACTACAAGGTCGAGGCCAACATCGGCAAGCCGCAGGTGGCCTACCGGGAGACCATCAAGAAGGCCGTCGAGAAGTTCGAGTACACGCACAAGAAGCAGACCGGTGGTTCGGGCCAGTTCGCCCGCGTCATCATCAAGCTCGAGCCGCTCACCAGCGGCGACGGTGCGCTGTACGAGTTCGAGAACAAGGTCACCGGTGGCCGTGTCCCGCGGGAGTACATCCCGTCGGTCGACGCCGGTGCCCAGGACGCCATGCAGTACGGCATCCAGGCCGGCTACCCCGTGGTCGGTGTGAAGCTCACGCTGCTGGACGGTCAGTACCACGAGGTCGACTCCTCGGAGATGGCCTTTAAGGTCGCCGGTTCCATGGCGTTCAAGGAGGCGGCCCGCAAGGCGAGCCCCGCCATCCTCGAGCCGATGATGGCCGTCGAGGTGATGACGCCCGAGGACTACATGGGCGACGTCATCGGTGACCTGAACTCCCGCCGCGGCCAGATCCAGGCCATGGAGGAGCGGGCCGGTGCCCGTGTCGTCAAGGCGACCGTGCCGCTGTCCGAGATGTTCGGCTACGTCGGCGACCTGCGGTCGCGGACCCAGGGCCGGGCGAACTACACGATGGTCTTCGACTCCTACGCCGAGGTTCCGGCGAACGTGGCGAAGGAGATCATCGCGAAGGCCACGGGCGAGTAAGAGCTCCCCGGGGCGGGCCCCAGTGCCCGACCTGCTCGGAGGGTGCGGTCCGCGGATCGGTAAGGTCCGCGGCCCGCACCACCCGACACCGACAGACCTGCCGTCAGCACGGCGGAGTACAGACACGAGTCCAGGAGGACCCAGCAGTGGCGAAGGCGAAGTTCGAGCGGACCAAGCCGCACGTCAACATCGGCACCATCGGTCACATCGACCACGGCAAGACCACGCTGACGGCGGCCATCACCAAGGTTCTGCACGACAAGTTCCCGACCCTCAACGAGGCGTCGGCGTTCGACATGATCGACAAGGCGCCCGAAGAGCGCCAGCGCGGTATCACGATCTCGATCGCGCACGTCGAGTACCAGACCGAGAAGCGGCACTACGCGCACGTCGACTGCCCCGGGCACGCCGACTACGTGAAGAACATGATCACCGGTGCCGCCCAGATGGACGGCGCGATCCTGGTGGTCGCCGCGACCGACGGCCCGATGCCCCAGACCCGTGAGCACGTGCTGCTCGCGCGTCAGGTCGGCGTGCCGTACATCGTCGTCGCCCTGAACAAGGCGGACATGGTCGACGACGAGGAGATCATGGAGCTCGTCGAGATGGAGGTCCGCGAGCTGCTGTCGGCTCAGGACTACCCGGGCGACGACCTCCCGATCGTGCGCGTCTCGGCGCTGAAGGCGCTCGAGGGCGACGACAAGTGGGCCGAGGCCATCGTCGAGCTCATGGACGCGGTCGACGAGGCCATCCCGGAGCCCGAGCGCGACGTCGAGAAGCCGTTCCTCATGCCCGTCGAGGACGTCTTCACGATCACCGGTCGCGGCACGGTCGTCACCGGCCGTATCGAGCGCGGCATCGTCAAGGTCAACGAGACCGTCGACATCGTCGGGATCCGGCCGAACAAGACCTCGACCACCGTCACCGGTGTCGAGATGTTCCGCAAGATCCTCGACGAGGGTCGCGCCGGCGAGAACGTCGGTCTGCTCCTGCGCGGTATCAAGCGTGAGGACGTGGAGCGCGGCCAGGTCGTCGTGAAGCCGGGTTCGATCACCCCGCACACCGAGTTCGAGGGCCAGGTGTACATCCTGGGCAAGGACGAGGGCGGCCGTCACACCCCGTTCTTCAACAACTACCGTCCGCAGTTCTACTTCCGGACGACCGACGTGACCGGTGTCGTGACCCTCCCGCAGGGCACCGAGATGGTCATGCCGGGTGACAACACCACCATGAGCGTTCAGCTGATCCAGCCGATCGCCATGGAGGAGGGCCTGCAGTTCGCCATCCGTGAGGGTGGTCGCACCGTGGGCGCCGGCCAGGTCACCAAGATCAACGCGTGACGTGACGGGGTCGTCCCACCAGGGGCGGCCCCGTTACCCACCCCCCGGTCGAGGGTGCCGCACAGCGGTGTGTCATCCTTGACGGGTTGCACGATGAGCATGGCGCGTGGGAGCGCCGCCCCTGTTCCCGGTTCCCGGTAGTTCAGAGGTCGCGAACCACGCGCCATGCTCGTTGTCAGCCCCGGTACTGCGGTCCGCCGTGAGGCCGGGGAGATTCCGAGCGACATGCCCGCCCCAGATGGGGGTGGGACGCGGTGACCCGGGCAGAACCATGCGGGTAGGGCGCGACACGCCCGACCTCGTGGACCGGAGAGCCCCGGCAGGACGAGTGCTCCAGGGAACTGGACGCGCGACTCCGGGCCGACAGAGACCTGAACAGAGCACGGGCCGCAGCCGGCCCGCCGGACATCCGGTGGCAGCACGGCGCGAGTTCTTACGGGGCCGAACCGCGACACCCCCGCGGCAGGAAGAAGAGGACGACCGACGACCATGGCGGGACAGAAGATCCGCATCAGGCTCAAGGCCTATGACCACGAGGCAATCGACGCGTCTGCTCGCAAGATCGTGGAGACCGTGACGCGTACCGGTGCCCGGGTCGTCGGCCCCGTGCCGCTGCCTACCGAGAAGAACGTGTACTGCGTCATCCGCTCGCCGCACAAGTACAAGGACTCGCGCGAGCACTTCGAGATGCGCACGCACAAGCGACTCATCGACATCCTCGACCCGACGCCCAAGACGGTCGACGCGCTCATGCGCATCGACCTGCCGGCGAGCGTCGACGTCAACATTCAGTGACGGCGGGGTGGAGACGATGACTGCTGCATTCAAGAAGACGACTGCCACCAAGCAGACGAAGAAGGTCACCGGCCTCCTGGGCACCAAGCTCGGGATGACCCAGTTGTTCGACGAGAACAACCGCATCGTGCCGGTCACCGTGGTCCAGCTCGGACCGAACGTCGTGACGCAGGTGCGCTCGCAGGAGACCGACGGCTACACCGCCGTCCAGCTGGCCTACGGGGCCATCGACCCGCGCAAGGTGAACAAGCCGGAGTCCGGCCACTTCGCCAAGGCCGGCGTCACCCCCCGTCGCCACGTCCTGGAGCTCCGCACCTCCGACGCCGCCGAGTACACCACCGGCCAGGAGGTCACCGTCGAGGCGTTCGCCGAGGTGGCCGAGGTCGACGTGGTGGGCGTGACCAAGGGCAAGGGCTTCGCCGGTGTCATGAAGCGCCACGGGTTCAAGGGCCTGGGCGCCTCGCACGGCACGCAGCGCAAGCACCGTTCGCCGGGCTCCATCGGCGGCTGCGCCACCCCGGGCCGCGTGTTCAAGGGTGTGCGGATGGCCGGCCGGATGGGTTCCGACCGCCAGACCACGCAGAACCTGAAGGTCCACCGGGTGGACGCCGAGCGCGGGCTGCTGCTCGTCAAGGGCGCCGTCCCCGGTCCGCGCGGTGGCCTCGTCGTGGTGAAGACCCCCGCGAAGGGCGATGGCAAGTGAGCACCGTGCAGATCAAGACCCCCGAGGGTTCCGCCTCCGGCAGCGTCGAGCTCCCGGACCACGTCTTCGACGTGACGGCGAACATCGCCCTCATGCACCAGGTGGTGACCGCGCAGCTCAACGCCGCGCGTCAGGGCACGCACGACGTGAAGGGCCGCGGCGAGGTCCGCGGCGGTGGCAAGAAGCCGTACCGGCAGAAGGGCACCGGTCGCGCCCGTCAGGGCTCGATCCGCGCGCCGCAGTTCGCCGGTGGTGGCATCGTCCACGGCCCGACGCCGCGCGACTACTCGCAGCGGACCCCGAAGAAGATGAAGGCCGCCGCCCTGCGTGGCGCCCTCTCCGACCGGGCCCGCGCCGGAGCCGTGCACGTCGTGTCCGCCTTCGCCGAGGGTGACGCGCCGTCGACCAAGGCCGCCCGCAAGGTGATCGAGGCCGTCGTGCCCGACGCCCGCCGGGTGCTCGCGGTCGTCGAGCGTTCCGACGAGAACGCCCTGCTGAGCCTGCGCAACCTGCCGCAGGTCCACCTGATCGCGCCCGACCAGCTGAACACCCACGACGTGCTCGTCAACGACGTCGTGCTGTTCACGCAGGCGGCGCTGGACGAGTTCCTGGCCGGCCCGATCGCGAAGCCGAAGGCTGCCGGCCGCCGCGCTGAGGAGGCCGACAAGTGATCACGGACCCGCGGGACGTGCTGCTCGCGCCGGTCGTCTCGGAGAAGAGCTACGGGCTGCTCGACGAGCGCCAGTACACCTTCGTCGTGGCACCGGCCGCGAACAAGACCCAGATCAAGATCGCCGTGGAGAAGGTGTTCGGGGTCAAGGTGACCAGCGTGAACACGCTGAACCGCCCGGGCAAGCGCAAGCGCTCCCGCACCGGCTACGGCAAGCGCAAGGACACCAAGCGCGCGATCGTCACGCTCTCCGAGGAGAGCAAGGCGATCGACGTCTTCGGTGGCCCGGCGAGCTGAGGGAGCGAGCTGACCCATGGCCATTCGTAAGTACAAGCCGACCACCCCGGGCCGTCGTGGCTCGAGCGTGTCGGACTTCGCCGAGATCACCCGCGACACCCCCGAGAAGTCGCTGCTGCGTCCGCTGCACAACAAGGGCGGCCGCAACGCGCACGGGCGGATCACCACCCGTCACCAGGGTGGCGGGCACAAGCGCGCCTACCGTCTGATCGACTTCCGTCGTCACGACAAGGACGGCGTGCCGGCGAAGGTCGCGCACATCGAGTACGACCCGAACCGCACCTCGCGGATCGCACTGCTGCACTACGCCGACGGCGAGAAGCGCTACATCATCGCGCCGGCGAAGCTCAAGCAGGGCGACAAGATCGAGAACGGTCCCCGGGCCGACATCAAGGTGGGTAACAACCTGCCGCTGCGCAACATCCCGACGGGCACCGTGGTGCACGCGATCGAGCTCCGCCCCGGTGGCGGCGCGAAGATCGCGCGCTCGGCCGGTGTCGGCGTCCAGCTGGTCGCCAAGGACGGGCCCTACGCGCAGCTGCGGATGCCCTCCGGCGAGATCCGCTACGTCGACGTGCGCTGCCGCGCCACCGTCGGCGAGGTGGGCAACTCGGAGCACGCCAACATCAACTGGGGCAAGGCCGGCCGTATGCGGTGGAAGGGCAAGCGCCCGACCGTCCGTGGTGTCGTCATGAACCCGGTGGACCACCCGCACGGTGGTGGTGAGGGCAAGACCTCCGGTGGCCGCCACCCGGTGAACCCGGCGGGCACGCCCGAGGGCCGTACCCGCAAGAACAAGCCGTCCGACAAGTTGATCGTCCGCCGGCGCCGCACCGGCAAGAAGCGCTGAGCAGGGAGGTAAGACATGCCGCGCAGCCTGAAGAAGGGCCCCTTCGTGGACGACCACCTGCTCAAGAAGGTGGACGCCCTCAACGAGTCCGGCAAGAAGACCGTGATCCGCACGTGGTCCCGTCGGTCCACGATCATCCCGGACATGATCGGTCACACCATTGCGGTGCACGACGGCCGCAAGCACGTCCCGGTCTTCGTGTCCGACTCGATGGTCGGGCACAAGCTGGGCGAGTTCGCCCCGACCCGCACGTTCCGGGGTCACATCAAGGACGACCGCAAGGCGCGTCGGCGCTAGAAGCCGGCCCGAGTAGCGACAAGGAGAGGTGGAGAAGATGGCAGACACTGCCGAGACCACCGGCGCTGCGCTCGAGCCGACTCGTGCGCGCGCCGTGGCACGGTTCGTCCGTAGCTCGCCGATGAAGACCCGCCGCGTCGTGGACCTGGTCCGCGGTCTGCCGGTCGACGAGGCGTTGGCGATCCTGCGGTTCTCGCCGCAGGCCGCGGCGGAGCCCGTCGCGAAGGTCGTGGCGAGCGCCGCGGCCAACGCCGAGAACAACCTGGACCTGGACCCGGAGACCCTCGTGGTCGCCGTGGCGATGGTCGACGAGGGCCCGACGCTGAAGCGGATCCGGCCGCGCGCCCAGGGGCGTGCGTACCGCATCCGCAAGCGGACGAGCCACATCACCATCGAGGTCGAGTCGGTTCCGCAGAAGGCCGGCCGTCGTGGTGCGAAGGGGAGGGCCCGCTGATGGGGCAGAAGATCAACCCGCACGGCTTCCGCCTGGGCATCACCACGGACTGGAAGTCGCGCTGGTACGCCGACAAGCAGTACTCCGAGTACGTCAAGGAGGACGTCGAGATCCGCCGCATGCTCTCCAAGGGCATGGAGCGGGCCGGCATCTCCAAGGTCGAGATCGAGCGGACCCGGGACCGCGTGCGGGTGGACATCCACACCGCGCGTCCGGGCATCGTGATCGGCCGCCGTGGCGCGGAGGCCGACCGGATCCGGGGCAACCTCGAGAAGCTGACCAAGAAGCAGGTCCAGCTGAACATCCTCGAGGTCAAGAACTCCGAGTCCGACGCGCAGCTCGTCGCCCAGGGCGTCGCCGAGCAGCTGTCGAACCGGGTCGCCTTCCGGCGTGCGATGCGCAAGGCCATCCAGTCGGCCATGCGCAGCCCGCAGGTCAAGGGCATCCGGGTCCAGTGCTCGGGCCGCCTCGGCGGTGCCGAGATGTCGCGGTCGGAGTTCTACCGCGAGGGTCGGGTCCCGCTGCACACGCTGCGTGCCGACATCGACTACGGCCTGTTCGAGGCCCGGACCTCCTTCGGCCGCATCGGCGTGAAGGTCTGGATCTACAAGGGCGACGTCGTCGGCGGCCGCCGCGAGGGCGTTCCGGCCGCTGCCGAGGCCCCGGGCCGCGGTCCGCGCCGCGAGCGTCCGGCCCGGCGCCGTTCCGGTGCCTCGGGCACCACTGCGACCAGCACCGAGGCCGGGCGTGCCGCGCAGAGCGCGGGCCAGGCCGGCGGCGCCGCGACGGCGACCGCCGAGGCCCCGGCCTCCGGTGAGAACCAGAGCAACGGTGGGGAGAGCTGACCGATGCTGATCCCACGCAAGGTCAAGCACCGCAAGCAGCACCGGCCCAAGCGCAAGGGCATGGCCAGCGGTGGTACCGCGGTCACCTTCGGCGACTGGGGCATCCAGGCGCTGGAGCCGGCCTACGTGTCGAACCGACAGATCGAGTCGGCGCGTATCGCGATCAACCGGCACATCCGTCGTGGCGGGAAGATCTGGATCAACGTCTTCCCGGACATCCCGATGACCAAGAAGCCGGCCGAGGTCCGCATGGGTTCCGGTAAGGGTTCGCCCGAGAAGTGGGTCACGAACGTCAAGCCGGGCCGGGTGCTCTTCGAGATGAGCTTCCCGAACCGCGAGGTGGCGCACGAGGCTCTGACCCGTGCGATCCACAAGCTGCCCATGAAGTGCCGGATCGTGTCCCGTGAGGGTGGTGACATCTGATGGCGAGCAGTGGCAACACCAAGGCCGCCGAGCTGCGCGAGCTCTCCGACGAGGAGCTGGTCGTGCGTGTCCGGGAGGCCAAGGAGGAGCTGTTCAACCTCCGCTTCCAGATGGCCACCGGGCAGCTGGACAACAACCGGCGGCTGCGGGCCGTCCGTCACGACATCGCGCGGTGCTACACCGTCATGCGCGAGCGTGAGCTCGGCCTTTCCGCCGCACCGACCGAGAGTGAGGGCGCGGCGTGAGCAGCGATAACTCGGCTGAGACGAAGAACGAGGAGCGCGGGGAGCGCAAGGTCCGCGAGGGCCTGGTCGTGTCCGACAAGATGGAGAAGACGATCGTCGTCTCCCTCGAGGACCGGGTGAAGCACCCCCTGTACGGCAAGGTCATCCGCCGGACCAGCAAGGTCAAGGCGCACGACGAGGGGAACACCGCCGGTATCGGCGACCGTGTCCGCCTCATGGAGACCCGCCCGCTGTCGGCGACCAAGCGCTGGCGGCTGGTGGAGATCCTCGAGAAGGCCAAGTAGGAGTCGAAGTGATCCAGCAGGAGTCGCGGCTGCGCGTCGCCGACAACACCGGCGCCAAGGAGATCCTGTGCATCCGGGTGCTGGGCGGCTCCGCGCGGCGCTACGCCGGGATCGGCGACGTCATCGTCGCCACGGTCAAGGAGGCCATCCCCGGCGCCGGCGTGAAGCGTGGTGACGTCGTCAAGGCGGTCATCGTGCGCACCAAGAAGGAGAAGCGCCGTCCCGACGGCAGCTACATCCGTTTCGACGAGAACGCCGCCGTCCTGATCAAGGCGGACAACGGACCTCGGGGGACCCGTATCTTCGGCCCGGTCGGGCGCGAGCTGCGCGACCGCAAGTTCATGAGGATCATCTCCCTGGCCCCGGAGGTGCTCTGACATGAAGGCGAAGATGAAGGTCAAGAAGGGCGACACCGTTCTGGTGATCGCCGGCAAGGACAAGGGTGCACGGGGCAAGGTCATCGCGGCCTACCCGGAGCGCCAGCGCGTGCTGGTCGAGGGCGTGAACCGGATCAAGAAGCACACCCGGATCAGCCAGAACCAGCGCGGGGCCGAGAGCGGCGGGATCGTCACCCAGGAGGCCGCCATCCACGTCTCGAACGTGATGGTGTGCGACTCCGACGGCAAGCCGACCCGCATCGGCAAGAAGACCGTCGAGGGCGAGGACGGCACCACCCGCCGCGTCCGGATCTCCAGGCGCAACGGGAAGGAGATCTGAGATGACCACGGCTGAGAAGACCCTGCCGAGGCTCAAGCAGCGTTACCGCGACGAGATCCTCGACAAGCTCCGCGAGGAGTTCGGCTACACCAACGTCATGCAGATCCCCGGCCTGACCAAGGTCGTGGTGAACATGGGTGTCGGTGACGCCGCCCGCGACTCGAAGCTGATCGACGGTGCGCTGCGCGACCTGGCCACCATCACCGGCCAGAAGCCGCAGCTGCGTCGCGCCACCAAGTCCATCGCGCAGTTCAAGCTGCGTGAGGGCATGCCGATCGGCGCGAAGGTGACCCTCCGCAACGACCGGATGTGGGAGTTCCTCGACCGGCTGCTGACCATCGCGCTGCCCCGTATCCGCGACTTCCGCGGCCTCGAGAGCAACCAGTTCGACGGGCGTGGCAACTACACGTTCGGCCTGAACGAGCAGTCGATGTTCCACGAGATCGACCCGGACTCCATCGACCGGCCGCGGGGCATGGACATCACGGTCGTGACCACCGCGACCACGAACGCCGAGGGCCGGGCGCTGCTGCGCCACCTGGGCTTCCCGTTCAAGGAGAGCTGAGCGAATGGCGAAGAAGGCGCTCATCAACAAGGCGAACGCGAAGCCGAAGTTCGCCGTGCGGGGTTACACCCGTTGCAACAAGTGCGGTCGGCCGCGTGCCGTGTTCCGCAAGTTCGGCCTCTGCCGCGTGTGCCTGCGAGACATGGCGCACGCCGGCGAGCTGCCGGGTGTGAGCAAGTCCAGCTGGTGATCCGACCGCCCCGCGTCCGCGGGGCAGCGGATCCGATCGCCGCAGGCCCGCATCGGCGCGGTGCCCCGCACAGGGGCGCCGCGCCGGTACGAGGAACCACGGCGGGAAAGAGACATACACCATGACGATGACCGATCCGATCGCAGACATGTTGACCCGTCTGCGGAACGCGAACTCGGCCTACCACGACCGCGTCGTGATGCCCCACTCGAAGCTGAAGGTCGCCATTGCGGAGATCCTTCAGAAGGAGGGCTACATCGCGGCACACCACACCGAGGACGCCGAGGTCGGCAAGTCCCTGGTCGTCGAGCTGAAGTACGGCCGCAACCGTGAGCGCAGCATCGCCGGTCTGCGCCGGGTGTCCAAGCCCGGTCTGCGTGTGTACGCGAAGTCGACGAATCTGCCGCGGGTCCTGGGTGGCCTCGGCATCGCGATCATCTCGACCTCTCGGGGTCTGATGACCGACCAGCAGGCCTACCGGAGCGGCGTGGGTGGGGAAGTCCTCGCCTACGTCTGGTGAGAGAGGGGTAACGAACGATGTCGCGCATCGGAAAGCTGCCCATCACCGTCCCGTCGGGCGTGGAGATCACCATCGACGGCCGCACGGTCACCGCGAAGGGCCCCAAGGGCACCCTCTCGCACACCGCTGTCGAGCCGATCACGATCGAGCGTGACGACGACGGCACGGTGCTGGTGAAGCGCCCGAACGAGGAGCGTGAGGTGCGGGCCTACCACGGCCTGACCCGCTCTCTCGTCAACAACATCGTGGTCGGCGTCAGCGCCGGCTACGAGAAGAAGCTGGAGATCCACGGCGTGGGTTACCGCGTGCAGCTGAAGGGCAAGAACCTCGAGTTCGCCCTGGGCTACTCGCACCCGGTCGTCATCGAGCCGGCGGAGGGCATCACCTTCGCGGTCGAGTCGCCGACCCGGTTCTCGGTCTCCGGCATCGACAAGCAGCTGGTCGGCGAGACCGCTGCCAACATCCGGAAGCTGCGCCGCCCCGACCCGTACAAGGGCAAGGGTGTGCGGTACGCCGGCGAGCAGGTCCGCCGCAAGGTCGGAAAGACGGGTAAGTGATGGCCGAGACGAACGAGACGGTGTCGGGTGCCGCCCGCCGCCGGATGGCGTCCCAGGTGGCGCGCAAGCGCCGCGACTCGCGCATCCGCCGGCACGCCCGGCTCCGGAAGAAGATCTCCGGGACGCCGGTGCGTCCGCGGCTGGCGGTCAACCGCTCCTCGCGGCACATCACCGTCCAGCTGATCGACGACCTGGCGGGCCACACGCTGGCCTTCGCGTCCTCCCTGGACGCCGAGGTGCGTGGCGTCGAGGGCGACAAGAAGGCCAAGGCTGCCAAGGTCGGCGAGCTCATCGCCGCTCGGGCCAAGGAAGCGGGCATCTCCGCGGTCGTGTTCGACCGCGGCGGGCTGGCCTACCACGGCCGGATCGCGGCCCTGGCCGACGCCGCCCGCGAGGGAGGCCTGGAGTTCTGATGAACCAGACCGAGAAGATCGAAGGGACTGTCTGATGCCGGGACGTACGCGGCGTGACGGCGGAGCCCCGGGTGGCAGCGGTGGGAACGACAACCGCAACAACCGGGACCGCCGGGACGGTGGCCGTGGCGGGGCGGCCCAGGACAAGACCCCGTACATCGAGCGGCTGGTCACGATCAACCGCGTGGCCAAGGTCGTCAAGGGCGGCCGCCGGTTCAGCTTCACCGCGCTGATGATCGTCGGCGACGGTGACGGCCTGGTGGGCGTCGGCTACGGCAAGGCCAAGGAGGTGCCGGCCGCGATCGCCAAGGGCGTGGAGGAGGCGAAGAAGAACTTCTTCCGCGTCCCCCGCATCGGCGGCACGATCGTGCACCGTGTGCAGGGTGAGGCCGCCGCCGGCGTCGTCATGCTGCGCCCGGCCTCCCCGGGTACCGGTGTCATCGCCGGCGGCCCGGTCCGCGCGGTGCTGGAGTGCGCGGGGATCTCGGACATCCTGTCCAAGTCCCTCGGCTCCGACAACGCCATCAACATCGTGCACGCCACGGTGGCGGCGCTTCAGTCGGTGCAGCGTCCGGAGGAGGTCGCGGCCCGCCGCGGTCTGCCGCTGGAGGACGTCGCCCCGGCGAGCATGATGCGCCAGCGCGCCGAGGCCGACGCGGCGAAAGTGTGAGCGACATGGCCACGTGGAAGATCACCCAGGTGAAGAGCCGGATCGGGACCAAGCAGAACCAGCGCGACACGCTGCGTTCGCTCGGTCTACGCAAGATCCGGCAGTCGGTGGTGCGCGAGGCGGACCCGCAGACCCGCGGTTACGTCCACACCGTGCGCCACCTCGTGACGGTGGAGGAGGTGCAGCCGTGAGCGAGAACGAGAACTCCGTGATCAAGCTGCACGACCTGCGGCCGGCCCCGGGCTCGAAGAAGGCGCGGACCCGTGTGGGTCGCGGTGAGGGCTCCAAGGGCAAGACCGCCGGTCGCGGTACCAAGGGCACCAAGGCCCGCAAGACGGTGTCCCCGCGCTTCGAGGGCGGGCAGATGCCGCTGCACATGCGGCTCCCGAAGCTCAAGGGCTTCAAGAACCGCTTCAAGGTCGAGTACCAGGTCGTGAACGTCGGCGAGCTGGCCGTCCTGTTCCCGCAGGGTGGCGAGATCGGCCCGGCCGAGCTGGTCGAGGCGGGCGCGGTTCGCAAGAACCAGCTCGTGAAGGTCCTCGGCGAGGGCGAGCTCTCGGGCGTCGCCCTGACCGTGAAGGCCCACAAGTTCTCCGCCTCCGCGCGCGAGAAGATCTCGGCGGCGGGCGGCTCCGTCTCCGAGCTGTAGGCCCCACCGCACGTCCCCCGGCGCCGTCCGTGGCGCCGGGTCCACCCCAGGTGGACCCGGCCCGTGGGCGGCGCCGAGGCGTTTCCGGGCCGCTGTTACAGTCACGTCCGGACCGAGTGTCCACCGATTACCTGGCGCGCCTCGAGGCGCGCAGCCCCCGCCGGTACACACCGGCCCGGGTGTCCCGCGAGGCGCGGAACGCGCGTCGACCAACCCGGCCGACCCCTCAGGGGCCGGCGCAGGCGGTGTCGGGCCGCCGACGTCGTAGGAGGATCACCGAGTGCTCAGCGCAGTCCGGGCGGCCCTGACCACGCCGGATCTCCGCAAGAAGATCCTCTTCACGCTGGCGATCGTGGCGGTGTACCGGCTCGGGGCGAACATCCCCTCGCCGGGGGTGTCCTACCCCAACATCCAGGAATGTGTCCGTCAGGTCGAGGGCGGCGACAACGCCAGCGTCTACTCCCTGATCAACCTGTTCTCCGGCGGGGCACTGCTCCAGCTGTCGATCTTCGCGCTGGGCATCATGCCCTACATCACCGCGAGCATCATCGTGCAGCTGCTGCAGGTCGTCATCCCGCGGTTCGAGCAGCTCAAGAAGGAAGGCCAGTCCGGCCAGGCCAAGCTCACGCAGTACACGCGGTACCTGACGATCGGCATCGCCGTGCTGCAGGCCACCGGCTTCGTGGCGTTGGCCGAGCGCGGTCAGCTGTTCCAGGGCTGTGCGCTGCCGATCATCCCGGACTCGTCGGTCTTCACCCTGATCGTGATCGTGATCGTGATGGTCGCCGGGACGACGGTGGTGATGTGGCTGGGCGAGCAGGTCACCGAGCGCGGCATCGGCAACGGCATGTCGCTGCTCATCTTCGCCTCGATCGCGCACCGCATCCCCGCCGAGGGCCGGCTGATCCTGGAGAACTCCGGCGGTCTGGTCTTCGCCGGTGTCTGCGTCTTCGGCCTCGCGATCATCGCCAGCGTCGTGTTCGTGGAGAACGGCCAGCGGCGGATCCCGGTGCAGTACGCCAAGCGCATGGTCGGCAGGCGCATGTACGGCGGCACCTCGACCTATCTGCCGCTGAAGGTCAACCAGGCCGGCGTCGTGCCGGTGATCTTCGGTAGCTCGCTGCTCTACCTGCCCGACCTGGTCGCCCGGCTCGCCGGGAACGACGGCGGCTGGTTCCAGCAGTTCGTGCAGACCTATCTCGTCGATCAGTCCAATCCCGTGCACATCGTGTTGTACGTAGCACTGATCATCTTCTTCACGTACTTCTACGTCGGCATCACGTTCAACCCCGACGAGCGCGCCGAGGACATGAAGAAGTACGGCGGGTTCATCCCGGGCATCCGCCCGGGCCGGCCCACCGCGGAGTACCTGAACTTCGTGCTCAGCCGCATCACGCTGCCGGGATCGCTGTACCTGGGTCTCATCGCGGTGCTCCCGAACTTCTTCCTCGGGATCACCGGCAGCGGCCAGAACCAGAACTTCCCGTTCGGCGGCACGGCTGTGCTGATCATGGTCACCGTGGGCCTCGACACCCTGAAGCAGATCGAGAGCCAGCTCATGCAGCGTAACTACGAAGGTTTCCTGCGTTAGGCTCGCCGCAACGTGGCCGAGCGGGAACCCCGGTGCGGGGCCCCGGCCCCGATCGTGGTGCCTCGGGCATCGTGTGCCGGCGAGGACGCCGGCGCCATGGACGACAAGACTTCAGGAGGTCGGGTTCTCGTGCGACTCGTTCTGGTGGGACCGCCCGGTGCCGGCAAGGGGACCCAGGCTGAGCAGATGGCCAAGCGGCTCGACGTCCCGCACATCTCGACCGGGGACCTGTTCCGGGCGAACCTGCGGGACGAGACCGAGCTCGGCCGTGAGGCGAAGCGCTACATGGACGCCGGGGACCTCGTCCCCGACGAGGTGACCGTCGGGATGGTGCGCGACCGGCTCGGCGACGCCGACACCGCGAACGGCTTCATCCTCGACGGCTTCCCGCGCAACGTGGCGCAGGCGGACTCCCTGGAGAAGATCCTGTCCGACAAGGGGCTGGAGCTCGACGCCGTCGTCCAGTTCGACGTCGACGACGAGGTCGTGGTCCAGCGGCTGCTCGGCCGCGGCCGCAGCGACGACAACGAGGACACCATCCGCAACCGGCAGCGGGTCTACCGCGAGGAGACCGCTCCGCTGCTGGACCACTACCGTGACCGGCTGGTCACGATCGACGCCGTCGGCGAGATCGACGAGATCACCGACCGGGTCTTCTCGGCGCTGCAGAACCGCAACGACGGCTGAGGACCCGGAGGGGTGCCGGACGGGCACCACGGCGGGAACCGAGGGAAGAGCACATGAACGGTCGCGGCGGCATCCGAGGGGCGATCGCCCGTTACCGGGGTCGGGACATCGAGCTCAAGACCCACGGGCAGCTCGAGGCGATGCGGGTGGCGGGCGCGCTGGTCGCGGCCACGCTGGCCGCGGTCACCGAGCACGCGAAGCCCGGGGTGAGCACGGCGGAGCTCGACGCGCTGGCCGAGCAGACGATCCGCGACGGCAACGGCGTCCCCTCGTTCCTCGGCTACCACGGCTTCCCGGCGAGCATCTGCGCCTCGGTGAACGAGCAGATCGTGCACGGGATCCCGTCGCCGAAGCAGGTGCTCGCCGACGGTGACCTCATCTCGGTGGACTGCGGCGCGATCGTCGACGGCTGGCACGGCGACTCCGCCGTGACCATCGCCGTCGGCGACGTCGCACCCGCCGACCTGGCGCTGTCGGCCGCCTGCCGCGGCGCCATGGACGCCGGCATCCTCGCCGTCCGCGACGGGGCCCGGCTGACCGACGTCTCCTACGCCATCCAGGAAGCATGCCGGGCCGCCGCCGCGGCCGACCGCGCCGACTACGGGATCGTCGCCGAGTACGGCGGCCACGGCATCGGGACCTCGATGCACATGGACCCGTTCCTGCCCAACCACGGCGAGCCGGGCAAGGGCCCGCGGCTGCGCCCTGGCATGGCCCTGGCCGTCGAGCCGATGCTCGTCGCGGGGGATCCGGACACCCTGGAGCTGGAGGACGGCTGGACGGTCGTCACCGCGGCCGGCGGCCGCGCCGTGCACTGGGAGCACACCGTCGCCGTCACCGAGGACGGGCCGTGGCTGCTGACCGCGCCCGCCGGCGCACCGGACCGCCCCGGCGCCTGAGCGCCGCCCCACCGGTGCCCGACGCGCTCCGCGCGGGTGCTGGTCCGTGACCGGGCCGGTCCGTTACCGTCGGCGACCCGGACGTCTACCACGCCGGTCACCCCCGCCTGCGCCGGCCTCGCACGGCCTCCGTACACTGGACCTTCGGCGCGTCGTGTGACGTCCGCTCCGTGTGCTCCGTGTACCCCACAGTGTTCCCGGTCCGGCTCCGTCCGCGCGCGCCGAACCGGTCGTCGGCACCGCTGTCGATCGGGGCAACCGACACCTGTCACGGATAGCGGAGGACATGGCCAAGAAGGACGGGGCGATCGAGGTCGAGGGCCGGGTCGTCGAACCCCTGCCGAACGCGATGTTCCGGGTGGAGCTGGAGAACGGCCACCGGGTGCTCGCACACATCAGCGGGAAGATGCGCCAGCACTACATCCGGATCCTTCCGGAGGACCGGGTGGTCGTCGAGCTGTCGCCCTACGACCTGAGCCGCGGCCGCATCGTCTACCGCTACAAGTGACGACCAGCTCCACCACGGTCGGTCGCGAGACCCACAAGAACGACACACAGAGGCAGACGACGTGAAGGTCAAGCCGAGCGTCAAGAAGATCTGCGACAAGTGCCAGGTGATCCGCCGTCACGGCCGGATCATCGTGATCTGCTCGAACCTGCGCCACAAGCAGCGCCAGGGCTGAGCAGAGCGGTACCGGTCGCGATCCTCTGATCGCGCAGCAGAAGCCCCCGATGCACCTGCCGGGCCACACGGGCCCGGTAGCACCCCCGGAACCAGGCCGGGGCCCGTTCAGCTCAGCGGCGGAACGGGACGGGCATCGGGAAGACCTGGGACGACAAACAAGGAGACAACGCCGCATGGCACGTGTTGCCGGCGTCGACCTCCCCCGCGAAAAGCGGTTGGAGATCGCGCTCACCTACATCTTCGGGGTCGGACGGACCCGGTCCAAGGAGATCCTCGAGGCCACGGCGCTGAGCCCCGACCTCCGGTCGAAGGACCTGACCGACGAGGACGTCAGCAAGCTCCGCGAGTACATCGAGGCGAACCTGCAGGTCGAGGGTGACCTGCGCCGTGAGATCCAGGCGGACATCCGCCGGAAGATCGAGATCGGTTCGTACCAGGGCATCCGTCACCGTCGCGGCCTTCCGGTCCGCGGCCAGCGCACGAAGACCAACGCGCGCGGCCGCAAGGGCCCGAAGAAGACCGTCGCCGGTAAGAAGAAGGCAGGTAAGAAGTAATGCCGCCCCGCGCACGTCAGGGTGCCGGACCCAAGAAGGTCCGCCGTCGCGAGAAGAAGAACGTCGCGCACGGTCACGCCCACATCAAGTCCACGTTCAACAACACGATCGTGTCGATCACCGACCCGACCGGTGCCGTCATCGCCTGGGCCTCGTCCGGGCACGTCGGCCTCAAGGGGTCGCGCAAGTCGACGCCGTTCGCCGCGCAGCTGGCCGCCGAGAACGCCGCCCGCAAGGCGATGGACCACGGCATGAAGAAGTGCGACGTCTTCGTCAAGGGCCCGGGCTCGGGCCGTGAGACGGCGATCCGCTCGCTGCAGGCAGCCGGCCTCGAGGTCGGCACCATTTCCGACGTGACCCCGCAGCCGCACAACGGCTGCCGCCCGCCCAAGCGGCGCCGGGTCTAGGGGAAGGGAGAACCACCATGGCTCGTTACACCGGCCCCATGACCCGCAAGTCCCGCCGACTGAAGACCGACCTCGTCGGCGGCGACCAGGCGTTCGAGCGTCGTCCTTACCCGCCCGGCCAGCACGGCCGGATCCGGATCAAGGAGACCGAGTACCTCCTGCAGCTGCAGGAGAAGCAGAAGGCCCGCTTCGGCTACGGCCTGCAGGAGAAGCAGCTCCGCGCCTACTACGAGGAGGCGCACCGCCGGGAGGGCAAGACCGGCGACGAGCTGCTGCAGATCCTCGAGTCGCGCCTCGACAACGTCGTGTACCGCGCGGGCCTCGCCCGCACCCGGCGCATGGCCCGTCAGCTGGTGAACCACGGCCACTTCCTGGTCAACGGGAAGAAGGTCGACATCCCCAGCTACCGGGTGTCGCGCTACGACATCATCGATGTCAGGGACAAGTCGCGGAACACCGACCCGTTCGTCATCGCCAAGGAGACCCAGGGCGACCGCCCGGTCCCGGCGTGGCTGCAGGTCGTCCCGTCGACCCTGCGGATCCTCGTCCACCAGCTGCCCGAGCGCGCTCAGATCGACACCCAGGTCACCGAGCAGCTCATCGTCGAGTTCTACTCGAAGTAGCTCGACACGCCGCCGCCCCGCAGGGAGGGGCGGCGGTTCCTCTGCGACATCAAATAGCGGTTGTCGCAGGTGCGAAGGAGGCACACACCCATGCTGATCTCTCAGCGACCCTCACTGTCCGAGGACGTCGTCACCGAGACCCGGTCGCGGTTCGTCATCGAGCCGCTGGAGCCGGGCTTCGGCTACACCCTCGGTAACTCCCTGCGCCGGACGCTGCTGTCGTCGATCCCCGGCGCCGCCGTCACGTCCATCCGGATCGACGGCGTCCTGCACGAGTTCACCACCGTGCCGGGGGTCAAGGAGGACGTCACCGACATCATCCTCAACCTCAAGGAGCTCGTCGTGAGCTCCGAGGAGGACGAGCCGGTGACGATGTACCTGCGCAAGCAGGGCCCGGGTGCGGTCACCGCGGGGGACATCGTCCCGCCCGCCGGTGTCACCGTGCACAACCCGGACCTGCACATCGCCTCGCTCAACGACAAGGGCCGGCTCGAGGTCGAGCTCGTCGTCGAGCGCGGCCGCGGGTACGTCCCGGCGATGCAGAACAAGGCCACCGGTGCCGAGATCGGCCGGATCCCGGTCGACTCGATCTACTCGCCGGTGCTGAAGGTGACCTACAAGGTCGAGGCCACGCGAGTCGAGCAGCGCACCGACTTCGACAAGCTCATCCTCGACGTCGAGTCGAAGCCGTCCATCACCCCGCGGGACGCGCTGGCCTCGGCCGGCAAGACCCTGGTCGAGCTGTTCGGCCTGGCCCGCGAGCTGAACGTGGACGCCGAAGGCATCGAGATCGGCCCCTCCCCGCAGGAGGCGGACACCATCGCGGCGTTCGCGATGCCGATCGAGGAGCTGGACCTCACGGTCCGGTCCTACAACTGCCTCAAGCGCGAGGGCATCCACACGGTCGGCGAGCTCGTCGGCCGCAGCGAGGCGGACCTGCTCGACATCCGCAACTTCGGCGCCAAGTCGATCGACGAGGTCAAGATGAAGCTCGTCGGCCTCGGCCTGGCCCTCAAGGACAGCCCGCCCGGGTTCGACCCGTCGGCGGCGGCGAGCGACTACGGCGTCGACGGTGGGAGCGGGTTCGACCCGGACACCTTCGGTGACGACGGTCAGGACTACGCAGAAACGGAGCAGTTGTAGCCATGCCCCAGCCCACCAAGGGTGCCCGCCTCGGCGGGTCACCCGCGCACCAGCGGCTGATCCTGGCCAACCTGGCGACCTCGCTGTTCGAACACGGCCGGATCACCACCACCGAGGCCAAGGCCCGGCGGCTGCGTCCGTACGCGGAGCGGCTGATCACCAAGGCCAAGGCCGGCGACCTGCACAACCGGCGCGAGATCATGAAGGTGATCCGCGACAAGTCGGTCGTGCACCGCCTCGTCACCGAGATCGGCCCGTTCTTCGCGGACCGCAACGGTGGCTACACCCGGATCACCAAGACGATGCCGCGCAAGGGCGACAACGCCCCGATGGCGGTCATCGAGCTGGTCCAGCAGAAGACGGTCACCGACGAGGCCAACCGCGCCCGTCGCGCGGCCGCCTCGCAGGAAGCCCCGGCTGCGGCCGAGGTGACCGAGGAGAAGATCGAGCAGGCGCAGGCCGACTCGACCGCGGCCGCCGAGGAGCTGAAGGCGTCCGAGACGTCCGAGGCGCCCTACGGCGAGGGCTCGCACGCCCCGCTGGAGGACCCGGCCGAGGCCCCCGAGGGCTTCGAGATCAAGGGCAACGAGGACTCGAAGCTCTACCACGTCCCCGGCTCGGCGTTCTACGACCGCACCGTGGCCGAGGTCTGGTTCGCCACCGAGGAGGCCGCCGAGGCGGCCGGCTTCGCGAAGCCGGCGTCCCAGCAGGGTTCCGACTCCTGATCGGTCCGCACCACTCCGATGAGCCCGCCGTCACCGACGGCGGGCTCATCGGCGTTTCCGGTGTTCCGGGTCCGGGTCCGGGTCCGGGCACGGTGCGGCTGCGACTCGACGTCGCCTACGACGGCACCGACTTCTCCGGGTGGGCGCAGCAGCCGACCCGGCGCACCGTGCAGGGCGTGCTCACCGAGGCACTGTCGACCGTGCTGCGCACCCCGCCGCGGCTCACCGTCGCCGGACGTACCGACGCCGGGGTGCACGCGTCAGGACAGGTCTGTCACGTCGACCTCCCGGAGACCCTCGCACCGCAGATCGACGGTCTGCTCCGGCGGCTGAACCGGCTGCTGCCGCCGGACGTGCGGGTGCACGACCTCGGGCAGATGCCCGACACCTTCGACGCCCGCTTCTCCGCGCTGCGCCGCCACTACCGCTACCGGGTCACCACGGCCCCGTTCGGTGCCGAGCCGCTGCGGGCGCGGGAGACCGTCGCCTGGCCGTACCCCCTGGACCCGGAGCCGATGAACGCCGCCTCGGCGCTGCTGCTGGGCGAGCACGACTTCGCCGCGTTCTGCAAGCGCCGCGAGGGCGCGACGACCGTGCGCGCGCTGCAGCGCTTCGACTGGTCGCCCGCGCCGGGTGAGCCGGATGTGCTCGTCGCGGCGGTCTCGGCGGACGCGTTCTGCCACTCGATGGTCCGCAGCCTGGTCGGCGCGGTGTTCGAGGTCGGCCGTGGCCGCAGGCCCGTCGACTGGCCCGCGGGGCTGCTGCGCCGCGAGGTGCGCGCCTCCGAGGTGACCGTCGCGCCGCCGCACGGCCTGTCGCTGACCGGCGTCGACTACCCCGCCGACGACGAGCTCGCCGCCCGCGCCGAGCGGACCCGGCGGATCCGGGTGCCCGGCGAGGGCTGAGCAGGCACCGTCGCGACCGGCCCGGATGCGCGAACGGGGGCGGGCGGCCTCAGTCGATCGGCCGCACCCACGCCGGGTGCGGCGGCCCGGCGACACGGTGCGCCCGGCGGGTGTCGAGCGCCAGGGCCACGCCCAGCCACACCAGCGACACCGACCAGCCGAGCAGGGCCACCGAGCCGAGGACGTACAGCGGCTCGGTCGGCCCGGCGGACAGCCCGGCGGACTCGAGCAGCACCGACAGCGGGGCGCGCACGGAGTCCTCGCTGTCGCCGAAGTCGGGCATCAGCAGCCCGCCGGCGAGCAGGAATCCGGCGCAGGCGAGGAACGGGGCGGTCACCGCCGGGGTGAGCACGCGGCGTCGCAGCACGGTCAGCGACAGGACTGCCGGCACCATCAGCAGAACCGGACCCACCAGGGTCATGATCAGGATGATCAGGAACCAGCCCGGCGCGGTGAACCGCAGGGCCACGAAGGCCAGGTGTCGACGACGGCCTGAGACTGACCCCCTGACGTCGGATTGGGATTGACCCCTTCTGGGCGACGCTGAGGGGGTGTTGTCGGTGGAGGACTGGTCCGAGATCCGTCGTCTGCATCGGGCGGAGGGTGTCCCGATCAAGGAGATCTCCCGCCGGCTGGGAGTCGCGCGGAACACGGTGCGTTCGGCGCTGCGGGCGCCGGGCCCACCGCGGCGGGAACGGGGCCCGCGGGGTTCGCTGGCTGATGCGGTCGAGCCGCAGGTGCGGGCTCTGTTGGCGCAGTTCCCGCGGA
>NZ_VRMC01000466.1:0-271 GCF_008369905.1 Pseudonocardia sp. EV170527-09 | reverse complement strand
GAGTAGCCTGGAGTGAGGTTTTCTTCAAGAAAGGGGAGAAATGGCTTTAATGAGCGTTCCAGTGAAATAATGGTTGCTTTGTCTAGTCCATCTTCGAGGCTACTTTACAACTACTAGTAAAGGTGTGGGTTCTGTGATATGACGGGTCATAACAGTCACTTGTTGAAATATCTAGAAAGGCAAATACTCCTTTCCGGTTTACAGGGCTATACTAGCAAGTACTAGTGGGCTCAAATAGCAATTTTGTCTCATGCAAGAGCCTGGCTATATG
>NZ_VRMC01000465.1:0-271 GCF_008369905.1 Pseudonocardia sp. EV170527-09 | reverse complement strand
CTACCCTAATTCGGGACTCTGGTTTCAGGTCACTGGTCACGGCGTAGCTGTGACATTTTCAAAATAAATTATTGGCATGAGCAGCAGTGTGACTTAGTCTCGCAAGGCGACATCAAAAAAGCGCTGCAGGAAGTAGAGCGGCGCGTGATGATTGGTAATACTTATCAAATCGAGGCAGCATGAACGTATCAAACATTTACATGGCGCGTATTTATCTAGCAGAGGCGCGGAAAACAAAACATAGAGGATGGGCATTTACATTGCTCAATTG
>NZ_VRMC01000464.1:0-271 GCF_008369905.1 Pseudonocardia sp. EV170527-09 | reverse complement strand
GTTGATAACCTGTGTGGCTGCGGGGATGATTTTTATGTTCCTGCGCGGTTTCCAGTCAGCAACTTCTACCAATAGGCCAGCTGATGCAAAAGCAGCTCAAGTAGAGGTCTTTAATGGTCAAGATACTAAAGACGGGGTGAATATCCTAATCATGGGGACAGATGGTCGTATTGGTCAAAACAGTGCAGAAACCCGTACAGATACGATTATGGTATTGAATGTTAGTGGTTCGGATAAGAAGATCAAGCTAGTCAGCTTCATGCGTGACAAC
>NZ_VRMC01000053.1:0-42459 GCF_008369905.1 Pseudonocardia sp. EV170527-09 | reverse complement strand
CAGCAACGACTGAACACCCGACAAGGGGGTCAGTCCCAATCCGTCGTTACGGGGTTACTCCCAACCCGCCGTTGACACCTGACCTCGTCGGTCGGTGGCGCGGGTCGGGGCGCTTCTTCCCCGGTGTCCCGCCCCGCGCCCCGGCGCCCGCCACTCCCGCCCGTCTGCGCTCGGAAGGCCCTGATCATGGCTCGCACCGCTGCTCCGTCCCGTTCGTTCGGTGTCGGGAAGTCCCGTGTGGACTCCTTCGAGATCATCTCCGCCCCGCCCGCCAATCCCGTCGTCCGTGTCCTGGCGCTGCTGCTGCGCCTGCGCGCGGAACTCACCGTCGCCGCGGTCCTTGTGGCCGTGTGGGTGTGGCTGGGTCCCGACCACGCCCGCGACAACGCAGGGCGCTGGGTCGCGGTGCCCGGCACCGGCTGGGACACCACCACCCGCACCGCCGTGCTCGTCGCCGCCGCTCTGGTGCTCGCCGGGCTGCCCTGGACCCGTCGCTTCCTGTTCCATCGCGCGCAGGCCGTTCTGACCCGCCACCGGGTCCGGCAGACGCTGTTGGAGTGCCGGGTCCTCAACTCCCGCTCTCGGGCCTGTCCGCTGACTGTGTGGGCCCGCCCGACCCGTGTCGGGGAAGCGGTGTGGGTCGTCCTGCGCGCGGGGATCTCCCCGACCGCGGTGGCCGAGCAGGTCGAGGAGCTGGCGTCGGCGTGTTTCGCCCGGGACGCCCGGGTCATCCCGTGGCCGCGGTTCACCAACGTCGTCCGGGTCGAGACCATCCGCCGCGACCCGCTGGCGCCGAACTTGATCCGCTCGGACCTGTTCCGCTACGCCTCCGGCGACATCCACGACCCGGGCTGGCCCAGCTCGGACAGTCCCGACTCGCCGGCGCCGGCCCCGCGGCGCGAGCCGTCCCGCCCGGCGCTGCCCGCGGCCCCGCAGCCCGCGTTCGACAGGTCGGTCGACAACGGGCGTGGTGGGGACTGGTCGGACTATGTCTGAGCACCCGCCCACGCAGCCCCTACCGCTGGCCAACGATGACGAGAACGCGCCTGGGCGGCTCGTACGGCCGCTGCTGGTCCTGGCCCGCTGGGCCGAGGAGTTCACCGCCCGCCGCCGAGCCCGCCGCACCGACGCCGGCCCCTCGATCTGGGAGCCGATCCACCTCGGCACCGACGAGGACGGCCGCCCGGTCCGGGTCCCGCTGATCTACCGCAACATGCTCCTCGCCGGGGAGCCCGGAGCCGGGAAGTCGGTGGGGCTGAACAACATCGTCGCCCACGCCGCTCTCGCGACGGACTGCCGGTTGTGGTTGTTCGACGGCAAGATCGTCGAACTCGGCCTGTGGCGGTCGTGTGCGGACCGGTTCGTCGCCAACAGCCTCGACGACGCCATCGCCGCTCTGCTGGACCTGCAGTCGGAGATGGACTCCCGCTACGCCGTCCTCGACGACGAACGGCGCCGCAAGATCGCCCTCGCCGACGGCGTCCCGCCGATCGTGGTGGTGCTCGACGAGCTGGCCTACTTCTCCGCGACCGTCGGCACCAAGCGCGAGCAGGAAGCCTTCTCCGTGCTCGTGCGGGACCTGGTGGCCCGCGGCCGCGCCGCCGGGATCATCGTCGTCGCCGCCACCCAGCGGCCCAGCTCGGACATCATCCCCACCTCGCTGCGGGATCTGTTCGGGTGTCGGTGGGCGTTCCGCTGCACCACCGACGCGTCGTCGGACATCGTGCTCGGGCACGGCTGGGCCGTCCGCGGTCACTCCGCCGCGAGCGTGGCTCCGGAGACCAAGGGCATCGGGTTCCTCCTCGCCGAGGGCGGTGTCCCGCGGCGGATCAAGGCTGCGCACCTGTCCGACGAGCAGGTCTACGCCCTGGCCGAGCGCGCCGCCATGCGACGGCTCGCCGCCGGGATCGCCCACGGCCAGGACCTCGACGACGCCACCGGTGGTGCGGCGTGACCGCCCGGCCGACGACGGCTGAGCTGGTTCATGCCGGGCTGCGCCGGTGCGCGGCTGCCCGCCGTCAGGTGACCGCCCGCTACGACCGCGGAGCCCTCACCGCCACCGAGTGGGCCGACGCCCTCGCCTCGCTGCACGCCCGCTGGTGGGCCGTGCTCGCCCGCACCGCCGTTGCCGACCACGCGATCCCGCTGGTCTACATCGCGGCCGTGTCCGACGCCGAGGCCTCCGCCCGGCGCTCCGCCGCCGACTGGGCCTGCACCGCTGCTGCGGCTGCTGCGACACGGGTCGCGTGATGAGCACCGGCCAGCACTCCGCGGCCGTCGACAGCCTCGCCGCTCGACGCCTGGCCCGCCTGGCCGGATCCACTCCCGCCGCCGACCTCGTGACCGCCGCCGGACGACGCGAGGACTTCGCCGGGTGGCTGCGCCACGTCACCCCCGCCGCCGGATGCGCCCACCCCATCCGACTGTCCGGCACCGTGTTCCGGGTCGAGGAAGCCACCGGCCGCATCACCTCCGAGCGGCACACCGCCGAGATGCCCGACGGGCTGATCTATACCGCCTGCGGCAACCGCCGCGCGAGCGTCTGCCCCTCCTGTGCCGAGACCTACCGCGCGGACACCTTCCAGCTCGTCATCGCAGGACTGGTCGGAGGCAAAGGCACCCCCGCTTCGGTTGCCCGGCACCCGTGCGTGTTCCTAACCGTCACCGCACCCTCGTTCGGCCCGGTCCACGCCCACCGCACCGACCGGAAAGGCCGGCCACTTCCGTGCCGCCCCCGCCGCGACGACACGTCCTGTGAGCACGGGTTGTCGCACGCCTGCTGGGAGCGCCACGCCGAAGACGACCCGCGCGTGGGGCGGCCGTTGTGTCTGGACTGCTACGACTACCCGCACCAGGCGGTGTGGAACCTGCACGTCGGCGAACTCTGGCGCCGGACGATGATCGCCGCCACCCGCAACCTGCGCCGGCTCGAGAAACTCACCGGCCACAAGCTCCGCCTGTCCTACACCAAGGTCGCCGAGTTCCAGGCCCGCGGCGCCGTCCACCTCCACGCCCTGGTCCGCCTCGACGGCCGCGACCCCGACCCGGCCCTGTCACACCTGACCCTGTCGCCCCCGCCGGGGATCTCCGCCGCCCAGGTGGCGCTGCTGCTGCGATCCGCGGTCACCGAGACCTCGTTCACCACCGCCCCGCACCCCTACCGGCCCCAGGGCTGGCCGATCGCGTGGGGTGAGCAGGTCGACCCGCGCCCGGTCCGGCTCGCCGCGCGCGACCTCGACGACCAAGCGGAGATCACCACGACCGCCGTCGCCGCCTACCTCGCCAAGTACGCCACGAAGGCGACCGAGACGGCCGGGCATCTGTCGACGCGGTTGCGGCCGGACACGGTGCGGTCCTACACCGACCACGCCACCCACACCGGTCGTCAGATCGACGCCTGCTGGCGGCTCGGACAGCGGCCCGGCGGCTGGGACCCCGACGACTGGTCCACCTCGTGGGGCCGACTCTGGCGATGGGCCCACATGCTCGGCTTCGCCGGCCACTTCTCCACCCGCTCCCGCCGCTACTCCACCACCCTCACAGCGCTGCGGCAGGCACGTCGGGACTGGCAGCGCGACCACGCCAACCCCCGCCCCGCTGCCGAGGACGTCGAGCGCCTCGACGACGGGGAGGACACCACCGAGGTCGTCATCTCCTCGCTGCACTTCGCCGGGATCGGCTGGCACACCACCGCCGACGCCCTGCTGGCCAACACCGCCGCTGCGCAGGCCCGGGCCAGGAGGCGCACCGCGCGCGAGGAACTGACCAGCACGACAGCCTGACCAAGCCCCGCAACTGGAGGTGATGACCATGACTGCTGATCTACTGCTCGGACGCTGGTACTCCACGGAGGAACTGGCGGAGCTGCTGAACGTCGACCCGTCGTCCGTGCGTCGTTGGCGGACCGCGCGGCCGCCACAGGGACCGCCGTTCGTCCGGGTCTCGTCCCGGGTGACCATGTACTCGGCCGCTGACGTCGAGACCTGGTTGCGGAGCCGCCGCGTCGATCCCGGGAGGGCCGCGTGATGGCCTCTCCGGGTCAGGGGCTTCCCCTGGGCGTGACGATCCGGGGAGACGTCGAGCACCGGCCGGACCGCCCGCAGCCGTATCGGGCCCGCGTCCGGTGGATAGACCCGGCCACGCGGCAGCGCCGATCCAAGTCGGAGGCGTTCGACACCGAAGCGGCGGCCCAGGGCTGGATCGAGCGGGTGCAGCGGCTCGCCACGTCCGGGGTCGATCCGATCACCGCTACCCGCACGCTCGCCGACTACGGCGACACCGTCATGCCGCTTGCCCTGCGTGGGCTGGAGGCCAAGACCTACGACCCGTACCTCGCGGGCTGGAAGTACCGGGTGGTGCCGACGCTCGGCCACCTGTCGGTGCACATGGTGACGAACGGTGCCGTCGATCGCGCGGTGCAGCAGTGGATCGCCGACGAGTGCAGCCGCTCGACGGTGAAGAACAGCCTGGCCGTTCTGGTGCGTGTGCTCGAACAGGCCGTCCGCGACGGGATCGTTGACCGCAACCCCGCTCGGGTCACCGGTTGGCAGTACGCGTTTCGCCAGGCTGAGGACGAGCTCGACAACCCCCGGGCGCTGGCGCTGCCGAGCTGGGAGTCGCTGAGCACCCTGGCCGACGCGCTGGTCGCCCGGTCCTCCGGGCAGTTTCGCGGCTGGGGTGACGTCACGATCTTCGCTGCGTGCACCGCGGCCCGGATCGGCGAGGTGTCCGGGGTCCGGGTCGCCGACATCGACACCGGCCGGTGGCTCTGGACGGTGCGCCGGCAGACCACGCCCTCCCCTGGCGGTCTCGTCGATAAGGGCACCAAGGGCAAGCGGGCGCGGTTCGTACCGTTGATCGCGGAGGTGCGCGAGCTGGTCCAGCACCGGATCGACGTCGTAGAGGGCCGGCCCGACGCCCGGCTGTTCACCGGGCCCCGCGGTGGCCGGATCACGACCGCGGTGTTCCGGGACGCCACCCACTGGGACGAGATCGTCGCATCCCTCGGGTTCGAGCACTTGCGCCGCCACGGACTCCGTCACACCGGCCTGACGTGGATGGCCGACGCCGGTGTCCCGGTGCACGTGCTCCGGAAGATCGCCGGTCACGGCTCGCTGACCACGACGCAGCGCTACCTGCACCCGGATCAGGCCGCGGTGTCGGCCGCCGGGGATTCGCTGACGGCCTTCCTGCGGGCCCCGCGGTCCCCACATGGTCCCCAGGAGGCTGCGGGATGACCAGCACGATGATCGACACCCGGACAGCGAAACAGCCCGCCGACCTGGTGGTTTCCCAGATCAACGGGCTGTTGTTCGGCCTGTCGGGACGACAGGATTTGAACCTGCGACCCCTTGACCCCCAGTCAAGTGCGCTACCAAGCTGCGCCACGTCCCGGCCACCCCTCGCGGGGCACGTGGAACTTTACCGCATCCACGGCAGGACCCCACCAGGGGTGTCGTCCGTGGCATCGACGCTGCGCACGAGCGCGACCGCCTCCAGCTGCGAGCCGACGTCGAGCTTCGCGAGCACGGCCCTGACCTGCGTGCGGACCGTCGGGAGCGACACGACGAAGTGCTCGGCGATGGCGTGCGCCCGCATGCCGGCGGCGAGCAGTTCGAGGACCTCCCGCTCGCGGCGGGTCAGGGTCGCGATGCGTCCGCGGACGGCCCGCTGGCGGCGGTCCCACTCGACGTAGCGCTGCACGAGCTCGTCGCGGTGGGTGAGGTGCAGCAGCGAACGACCGGCGCGGGCCTCGCGGATCGCGACGGCCAGCGCCGGCATCGAAGCCGTCTTCGACACCCAGGTGAAGCCGCCGTGGTGCAGGGCGGCGCCGATCCGGGTGGGGTTGGAGCTCCCCGAGAGCACGAGGACCCGCCAGCCCTGGGCACGCAGCCCCGGGACGAGCGGGACGGTGTCGATCCGGCGGCCGTCGGCGTCGCGCCCGAGGTCCAGGTCGAGGACCAGCAGCCCGGGCTCGACCCCCGCGACCGCGCGGTGCACGTCCACGTGGGAGTGCGCGGGCCGGAACGAGGCCCGTTCACCCTCCGCGCGCAGCGCCAGCGCCAGCGACGACCCGACGAGCTCGTGGTCGTCGATGATCAGCACGCTGTCGAGCGGCGGGGCCGCCGCCGACGGAGGGTGTGACACCCGCCCGCCCCCCACTCGGGCGGGTGTCACGTCAGGGCTCCCAGCGTGAGCAGGCCACGCCCCAGGAGCGCGGTCCGGCGGTCGAGCGCCGCGACCTCGTTCTCGTACTCCATCGGCCGGGAGCGGAGCTCCCACAGCTCGAGCGCCTGCCGCCAGGCGACGTCGCGGGCCAGCACCACCGGCACGTCGGCGACGCAGCCCAGCAGCTGCTCGGTCAGCGAGACCTCACCGGGGGCCGTCTGGTCGAAGCCGTCGAGCAGGCGGACCATGTGCAGGGAGAACACGTCGTTCACGGCCCGGTAGTCGGCCCGCTCGGCGGGGCCGGGGGCGCTGCGCCCGAGGACGGTGCAGGTCCGCACGACCGCGGGCGCCAGGTCGAAGTTGACGTGCGCGTTCACCCCGACGACCGCGTACTCCACCGGGGAGATCCGCTCGTGCCGACGGCGCTCCAGCAGCACCCCCCAGGACCGCGGTGGGGTCCCGCCGGTCGCCTCGGCGTGCAGCGCCCGGAAGTAGCGGCGGGCGAACTCCACGTCGAGCCGGACCAGGAAGTCGCGGTCGGCGAACAGGTCGTCGTCGAGCTGGTCGCGGATCCCGCGGGTGATGCGCAGGTACAGCCGGTTGAACGAGGCGACGCCGTCGCCGGGGCCGTACTCGCACTCGAGGATCTCCTGGAGGCGTTCCTGGTGCGCGATGACGCCGTCGATCGTCTCGGGTGAGGTGGCGAGCAGTTCCGCGACGCGCGCCCGGCCCGCCGGGGCCGCGCCCTCGTCGGAGGGCGTGTCGATGGTCGCCGTCATCGGTTCCTCCGCGTCGCTCGGTCCGGTGATCACCTTGGTCGAGCGGGCGTGGCGACGGTATAGGGCGAATGACCTAGATGTCGGCGCGGTGCTCACGCAGGACGGCCGCGGCGCTGGTGCGGTTGGTGACGTCGAGCTTGGCGAAGACCGAGGCGAGGTGGGCACCGACCGTCTTCGGGGTGATGAACAGCCGGGCCGCGATCTGCTTGTTGGTGGCGCCGTCGGCGAGGACCTCCAGCACCTCGCGTTCGCGGTCGGTGAGCCGGGCCAGCGGGCCGTCCACGGCGACCGGGGCATGACCGACCGCGCCGACCGCGGCGAGTGCGGGCACCTCGATCCGGGTCCGGTGGGCGACCTCGGCGATCTCGGTCAGCAGCGGACCGGCCCGCAGTCCTGCGGCGAGCTCGGCGGCACGGCGCAGGTCCGCGGCGCCGTCCTCGGTGCGTCGGCCCGACAGCAGCGCCTCGGCGCTGCGCAGCCGGGCGTAGGAACCCGGGTAGGGCTGGCCGAGGCCGTCGAGCAGGTCGGCGACACCCCGCCAGGTGTCCGGGTCGGCGCCCGGGGTGATCCGGGCGTCCTCGGCGGAGCACATGGCCTCGTAGCTCGCGATCACCCCGCGCAGCGCCGGGGCCGAACGCTCCCCGCGCTCGACGAGGTCGCGGCGGTGGCGGCGCAGCCGCCGCAGCCCGCTGGCGTCGGGGGGTCGTCCGGCGAGGACGGCCTGGGCGTGTGCGCGGGCGCCGTGCCAGAGCAGCGGCGCCACCGCGAAGACGTCGTCGATCCCGGACTCGACGACGTCGAGCCCCTTCCCGACGTGGGCGAACGCCAGCTCCGGGTTGCCCCGCCACATCTCCAGCCCGGCGCGCAGGATCAGCAGCGGCAGCCGCTGCTTGGGCAGGCCCGTCGACCCGGCGACGAGCTCGGCCGCGGTGAGGTCGACGTCGGAGCCGTCGAGGTCGCCACGCCCCATCCGGAGCCGGGCGCGGGCCAGGCGCAGCTCCAGCATCTGCGCACCGGACGGGGCGGCCGCCCACGCCGTCGCCACCTCACGCTCGGCCTCGTCCCAGGCTCCGGCGCGGAACAGCCCGTTCGCCGCCACCACCCGCAGCGACACCGACGCGGTCCGCCCCAGCCCCAGCCCGGACATCCGCTCGGCGCCCGCCCGGGCCGCGGCGACGCCGTCGTCGAGGGCGTTGAGCGGGCCGGTCAGCAGCTCCGCGCGCCGGGCCAGGCACTCCCCCAGCGTCTCCGGGTCGCCGCCGGCCTCGGCGACGGCGACCGCCTCGGTCAGCGCGTCGAGCCCGGCGGTGCCGTCGCGGGAGTGCGCGGCACCGAACCCGAGCGTCGCCAGCACCGACGCCAGTGCCCGCGGCTCGCCCACCCGGCGCGCCGCGACCAGCGCGTCCTCGGCGACGGTGCGGGCACCGGCGTAGTCGGCCCGGTCGAGGAGCGCGGCTGCGAACCCGGCGAGGACCTCGGCGCGGGCGGCGACGGCGGTGTCGTCCGGGTCGTCCGGGTCGTCCGGGTCGTCCGGGTCGTCGCTGTCGGCGGGCAGGGTGGCGACGGCGCGCCGGTGGGCCTCCTCGGCCTCGGCCAGCTGACCCGCCGCACCGAGGTAGCGGCCGAGCCGGGACCGGAGCACCGCATGCTCGGTGCCGGTGGGCGCGTCGGGTTCGCCGAGCCGTTCGGCCAGCAGCGCCACGGCCGAGCCGTGGTCGCCCGCCAGGGCCGCGGCCGCCGCCGCCCGTTCCAGGTAGCGGCTGCGGTCGCGGACGGCGGCCGGGACCGGCAACGTGGCCGCGCGCAGCCAGTGCCGGTGCGCCTCGGCGTAGCCGCGCAGCCGTTCCGCCTCCTGCGCGGCGTCGAGGGTCGCCTCCAGCGCCTCGTCGGGGCGCCCGGCGAGCTGCCAGTGGTGCGCCAGGCGGGCTGCCGACCCGGGGACGCGGTGGCCGCCGTGCAGCGCGGTGGCGTAGCGGCGGTGCAGCTCGACCCGCTCGGCGGGGAGCAGGTCCGCGGAGACGACCTCGGTCATCAGCCCGTGCCGCAGCGTGTAGCCGTCGGCACCGGCGACGACGACGAACCCGGCGTCGGCAGCCTCCCGCACGGCGGCGGCCAGCTCCGCCCCGTCGACGTCGACGACGGCGGCCAGCAGCGTGTGCTCGACCTCCCCGACCCCGGCCGCGACGGCCCGCACGACCGCCGTCGCCGCCGCCGACAGCCCGGCGGCGCCCGCCCGCACCAGCTCGCGGACGGTCTGCGGCACCCCGTGCGGGTCCCCGTCGAGCACGGCGCGGACGGTCTCGCGGGCCAGGAACACGTTCCCACCGGAGTGCCGCCACACCAGGTCCTCGATGTCGTGCCGCTCGGGTGCCCACCGCGCGACCAGCTCGGCCAGCTCGTGCCGGGGCAGCGGCTCCACCCGGGCGAAGCGCACCCCACGGTGCCGGCGCAGCTCCCCGGTGAGCCCGAGGAGGTCGATCGGGACACCGCCCGCCGGGTCGTCGCGGTAGGTGCCGACCAGCAGCACCGGCGACGACGACAGCGCCGCCAGCAGGTAGGCGAACAGATCGCGGGTGGAGCGGTCGGCGCGGTGCAGGTCGTCGACGACGAGCACCACCGGCGCCCGGCGGGCCGCCCGCTCGACGACGGCGGCCAGCTCCCCCAGCATCTCGACCCGCCCGGCCGGAGCGTCGGCGCGGTCCAGCCGGGACAGCGCGGCGGCACACTCCCGGCCCAGGGCGCCGCGGCTGCGGGACTGTTCGCGCAGGGCGGACACGACCGGCCAGAACGGCGGGGCGTCGGCGATGTCCAGCGCGCGGCCGGACAGCACGACCGCGCCACCGCTCGTCGCGGTCCGGCCGAACTCCGACACCAGCCGGGTCTTGCCGACCCCGGCGTCGCCGCCGAGGAGAACGGCCGAGGCGCCGCCGGCGACGGCGTCGCGCAGCGCCTCGGCGAGCAGGTCCAGCTCCGCGACCCGGCCGTGGAAGACCTCGGCCGGTGTCTCCCTCACGTCCGGCCACGATAGTGACCGTGTCGTCACCGTTCCAGGGGGCCCGTGGTGACGGTGCACCGAGCGAGCAGGATCGAGGGCTCGCAGGCAGCACCCGCCCGCCGGAGCCGTGCGACGGCCGTCACTCCGGCGTCGTCACATCGGCTCCCTCTCACGTCTGCACAGTCACGTCCGGGCGCTCGTCGGGGCTGCGCCGGTGGATGAGGGGCGTGGCGTCACGAGCCGGACATCTCGATCACGACCTTGCCGACGGCACTGCCGGACCGCAGGTGCGCGACGACGTCCGGGGCGTCGTCGAGGGCCACGACGCGGTCGACGGTGGCACGCACCCGCCCGTCACCGACGAGGCCGAGGACCGGCGTCAGCGCGGCGGCGACCGCAGCACGCTCGTCGGCGCCACGGACGCTGAAGGTGGTGCCGATCAGGCGCAGCCTGCGGAAGGACAGGGTGTTCAGGTCCAGCGTCGCCGACGGCCCGGCGAGCCGGCCGATCTGCACGATCGTCCCGCCGATCCGCACGGCGGACAGGACGGCCGCCAGGTGGTCGCCGCCGACGAGGTCCAGCACGACGTCGACGGGCCCGTCGAGATCACCCAGCGCATCGATCCCGACGAGCGGGATCGCCCCCGCGTCGACGAGCGCGGAGCGCTTGGTGGGCGAGGTCGTCGTCGCGAGGACCGGCGCGGCCCCCAGCGCAGCGGCCAGCCGGATCGCGACCTGCCCGACCCCGGTACTGCCCCCGAGCACCAGGACGGCGCCGCCGTCGGCGCCGAACCCGGCCTGGGTGACCAGCGCGTCGTGCGCGGTCTCCAGCGCGACCGGCAGCGCGGCGGCCTCGGTCCAGGTCAGCCCGGACGGGACGGGCAGGGCGCGGCGGGCGTCGACGACGGCGTACTCGGCGAACGCGGCCGGGGCGGACGCGAACACCCGGTCCCCCGGCCCGCGGCCCGGTGCGCCGGTGACGCCCGGACCGGCGGCGACGACCTCACCCGCGAGCTCCATGCCCGCGGTGAAGGTGCCGTCGTCGTCGGCGTGCGGGACGGGGTAGCCACCACCCAGCGCGAGCAGGTCGGCCCGGTTCACCCCGGCCGCCCGGACCCGCACGAGCAGCTCCCCCGGCCCCGGGGCCGGGGTGTCGATCCGGCCGACCTCCCAGGTCCGGGCACCGGGACGGCCGCGGAGGGCCCGCATCACTTCTTCCGGGCGCGCTTCTCGCGGACCCGGACCGAGACGCGGATCGGCGTGCCGCCGAACCCGAACTCCTCACGCAGCCGCCGCTCGATGAAGCGCCGGTAGCCCGCCTCGAGGAACCCGCTGGTGAACAGCACGAACGTCGGCGGACGGGTCTGCGCCTGCGTCGCGAACATGATCTTCGGCTGCTTGCCGCCGCGGACCGGCGGCGGGGTCGCGGCGACGAGGTCGTTGAGCCACTGGTTGAGCCGCCCGGTCGGCACCCGAGTGTCCCAGGACGCCAGTGCGCGGTTCAGCGCCGGTGCGATCCGCTGGGTCGACCGGCCGGTCAGCGCGGACACGTTGACCCGCTCCGCCCAGCGCACGCTGATCAGGTCGCGCTCCAGCTCGCGGGTGAGCTGGTGGCGGCGCTCCTCGTCGACCTTGTCCCACTTGTTGAACAGGATGACCAGGGCGCGCCCGGACTCCACCACCATCGTCAGGACCCGCTGGTCCTGCTCGGCGATCGGCTCGGAGGCGTCGATCAGCACCAGGGCGACCTCGGCGGACTCGATCGCGGAGCTCGTCCGCAGCGAGGCGTAGTACTCCATGCCCGAGGCCATCTTGACCCGCTTGCGCAGGCCGGCGGTGTCGACGAAGCGGAACACCTGGCCGTCGAGCTCGACCAGGGAGTCGACCGGGTCGACGGTGGTGCCCGCGACGTCGTGGACGACCGACCGCTCCTCGCCCGCCAGCTTGTTCAGCAGGCTGGACTTGCCGACGTTCGGCTTGCCGACCAGCGCCACCCGGCGCGGGCCGCCCCCGGACGCGCCGAAGTCGTCGCGCGGGGTCTCGGGGAGGATCTCCAGGATCGCGTCGAGGAGGTCACCGGAGCCGCGGCCGTGCAGGCCCGACACCGGGTGCGGCTCGCCGAGCCCGAGCCGCCACAGGTCGGCGGTGTCGGAGGTGAGCCGGTCGTCGTCGACCTTGGTGGCGCACAGCATCACCGGGACGTCGGCGCGCCGCAGGACCCGCGCCACGGCCTGGTCGGTCGCGGTCGCACCGACCGTGGCGTCGACGACGAGCAGTACCGCGTCGGCGATCCGCATCGCGGTCTCGGCCTGGCGGGCGACGAAGCCCTGCAGGCCGTCGGCGTCGGGCTCCCAGCCCCCGGTGTCCATCAGCTTGAACCGGCGGCCGTTCCACAGCGCGTCGTAGACGACGCGGTCACGGGTCACCCCCGGCACGTCCTGCACGACCGCCTCGCGACGGCCCAGCATCCGGTTGACCAGGGTGGACTTGCCGACGTTCGGGCGGCCGACGACGGCCAGGGTCGGGGTCGCCAGGACCTCGTCGGGGTCGATCCCGGCGGTGACCACACCGTCGGAGTCGACCGCGACGAACTCGGCCGGGTCCAGCCCGAGCCGGTCCATCTCGGCCCGGTCGGCCGCGTCACCGACCCCGACGCCGGCGTCGTACGCCGCGCCGAGGCTCGTTCCGCGTTCGCTGTTCTCGCTCACTGCTCTCTCACGTCCCCGGCCGCGTCGGGCCGTGTCACTTGCCTGTGTTCGTTGTCCAGTTCGCGGACCAGTGTCCGCAGGGCCTCCGTGACCTGGGCGGTCGCGGCGGCCAGGCCGTCCCGTCCCGGCGCCGTCGGCGCCGGCAGCGGGTCACCGACCAGCACGTCCACCCGGGGGCGGAAGCGGCGGGCCGCACCCACCGGGCGGCGCGTGCCGCGCACCGCCACCGGGAGCAGCGGCGCCGATGCCGAACGAGCCAGCCAGGCCGCGCCCTGCCGGGCCCTGCCGATGTCACCGCCGAGCCCGCCGGTGCCGCGGGTCCCCTCCGGGAAGACGGCCACCATGCCCCCGTCGCGCAGGACCTCCAGCAGGGTCGTCAGCGGCCTCCGGTCGACGACGTCACGCCGCACCGGCACCTGCCCCAGCCACCGCAGCAGCGTCCCCACGATCCCGGTGAACATCTCCGCCTTCACCAGGAACACCACGCGGCGCCCGAACATGCCGAACAGCAGCGGTCCGTCGACGAACGCGGTGTGGTTCGCGACGAGCACCACCGGACCGGTCGCCGGGATCCGCTCCCGGTGCCGGATCCGCACCCGGAAGAACGGCACCCACACCCACGTGCCGATCCAGCGGCCGAGGTCGTGCAGCCACCCGAGAGTGTGCTCCGGCAGCGCACGCGCCCGGCTCACCCGTCCAGCCCCCGCGCGGCGACGAGCTCGCGCAGCTTCGCCAGCACCGCGTCCGCCGACAGGTGGTCGGTGTCGAGCACCAGCGCGTCCGCCGCCGCATACAGCGGGGACACCCGCCGCGACGAGTCGAGCCGGTCCCGGCGTTCGACGTCGGCGAGGGTGACGTGCAGGTCGGCCTTGCGGCCCGCCTTCTCGTCCTGCCGCCCGCGCCGCGCCGCGCGGACCTCCGGCGACGCCGTCAGGTAGACCTTGAGCGGCGCGTCCGGCACCACCACGGTACCGATGTCGCGGCCCTCGACGACCATCCCGCCCCCGCTCTCGACGGCCGCCCGGATCAGGGCGTGCTGGCGGGCGACCATCTCGGCGCGGACCTGCGGCACCGCCGAGACGGCCGAGACGAACCCGGTCACCTCGGGGCCGCGGATCGGGCCGGAGACGTCCTCGCCGTCCAGGGTGATCGTCGGCGCGTCCGGGTCGGTGCCCGACTCCAGGCGGGCCCCGACGGCGGCGCGGACGATCTCGTCCTCCGTCGCGCCCTCCCGCAGCCCGGCGCGCAGCGCGGCCAGGGTCGCGGCGCGGTACATCGCCCCGGTGTCCAGATAGGCCGCTGAGCAGGCCTGCGCCAGCCGCCGGGAGACGGTCGACTTGCCCGTCCCGGACGGACCGTCCATCGCGACGACGCCCCGCAAGGCCACCTTGTTCCCCCACCGTGTTCGAGTGTGCTGCGTCCGGCATTGTCGCCGGTCGGCCCCCGCCACGACGGGGCGGGGTGTCCTACTGGGGTAGATCGGTGCGCAGCGCCCGGGCCCCGTGCAGGTAGACGTGACGCATCGCCGAGCGCGGCTTCGGGGTGTCGACGTGGGCGAGCAGCCGCAGCACCCGCGGCAGCGCGCCGGGCACCGACATCTCGGTGGCGCACATCAGCGGCACGTCGGTGAGCCCGAGCAGCCGTGCCGCGTACGCCGGGAACTCGGCCGTGAGGTCCGGCGTGGCGGTGAACCAGATCGAGATGATGTCGTCGGAAACCAGCTCGTTGCGTTCCAGCACCGCGGTGACCAGCTCGGCGGAGCGGTCGAGGATCTGTTGCCGGTCGTCGGCGTCGACCTGGGTCGCGCCCCGCAGGGCCCGCACGGCCATCAGAGACCGACCGCCTTGTACAGGGAACCCACCTCGACACGGTCGAGGGGACGGAGCTTGCCGGGCCGCTGGTTGCCCAGCGCGACCGTGCCGACGTGGGTCCGCACCAGCCGGAGCACCGGGTGACCGACCTCGGCGAGCATCCGCCGCACGATGTGCTTGCGGCCCTCGTGCAGGACCAGCTGCACGGTGGCGCGGCCGGGGACGGCGTCGACGAGCTTGAACGCGTCGACGCGGGCGATGCCGTCCTCCAGCTCGATGCCGTCGCGCAGCCGTCGCCCGAGGTCCCGGGCGATCTTGCCCTCGATCTCGGCGAGGTAGGTCTTGGGCACCTCGTAGGACGGGTGCATCAGCCGGTGGCCGAGCTCCCCGTCGTTGGTGAGCAGCAGCAGTCCCTCGGTCTCGGCGTCGAGCCGGCCGACGTGGAACAGCCGCTGCGCGGTGTTCATGATCTCGACGCGGTCGGCGAGCAGGTCACCGATGCACGGCCGGCCCAGGTCGTCGGACATCGTGGAGTGCAACCCGTACGGCTTGTTCAGCGCCAGGTAGACCTGGTCGTCACGCAGGGTGACCCGGGCGCCGTCGACGTGGACGACCGCGGTCTCCGGGTCGATCCGGCGGCCCTGCTCGCGGACGGTCTCGCCGTCGACCTGCACGCGTCCCTGCGCGATGAGGTCCTCCGCCGCGCGCCGGGAGGCGACGCCCGCGCGGGCCAGCACCTTCTGGAGCCGGACGCCGTCGGGGTCGTGTGTGTTGCTCATGATGACTTGTTGCCTCGTCCAGGAATGTCAGGGCCGGAATCGGTGGGGCCGGGTGGTCGTCGGCAGGGCGCCGGACCGGCCGGGTACCGACGGTACCCGGCGTGCTCGGCTGCGGCGCCGACAGGCGGCGCGCGCCGGGTCCGGTGTCGACGTTCCCGGACCGGGGTCAGCTGTCCAGGTCGTCGATCGCGTCGATGTCGGGGAGCAGCGGTGCCAGCGGGGGCAGCTCGGCCACCGAGGATATCCCGAGCCGTTCGAGGAACAGCTCGGTGGTCCGGAACAGCGTCCCCCCGGTGTGTTCCTCGGTGCCCGCCTCCTCCACCAGCCCCCGGGTGAGCAGCGTGCGGAGCACGCCGTCGCAGTTGACGCCCCGGACCGCGGAGACCCGGGCACGGGTGACCGGCTGGCGGTACGCGACGACGGCGAGGGTCTCCAGCGCGGCCCGGGTCAGCCGGGCGCGCTGGCCGTCCATCAGCATCTTCTCGACGTAGGGGGCGTAGCGGTCGCGGGTGTAGAACCGCCACCCCTCCCCCGCCCGTCGCAGGTCGATGCCGCGCCGGTCGGCGGTGTAGGCCAGCGACATCCGGTGCAGCGTCTGCCGGATCCGCGACGGCGTCTGGTGCAGCGCCGTGGCCAGCGACGCCTCGTCGACGGGGGCGTCGACGACGAGCAGCAGCGCCTCCAGGGCGTGCTCGAGCTCGGTGTCGTCGGCGAGCTCGTGGAACTCGGGGTCCTCGGGGTCCTGATCGTCCTCGGGCTCCGGGTCCTCCGTCCGCGGGTCCTCGGATCGGGAGAGCTCCGGCCCGTGGGAGGGATCACCACCGGTGGGGTCGCGTCGTGGCTCCCGGCTCACATCGAGATGCACGTTTCCGCCCTCGGCGGGGCCGGAACGTGCATCTCGATCGCTCGGCCCGGTCGTCACTGGTGCGGTGGTGGCGGGGGCCGGGCGGTCCTCCGGGTCGTCGGAGCCCGGCCGGTCGTCCGGCTCAGTCACCGGTGGTTCCGGTCCTCTCGTCGTCGGGTTCGGGGTGGAGCACGTCCGCCGGGTCCGGGTCGGAGCCGTGACCGGCGAGGTCGGTGTCCTCCGGATCGAGGTCCTGCCGATCCGGGTCCTCGGAACCGGGACCCTCGGGGTCCGCGGCGGCGGAGCCGGACGCGACGGGGTCCTCGCGGTGGTTCTTCTTCCTGCGGCGCCGGTCGCGGGCCCGCACCGCCTCCTCGGCGGCGGCGGCCTCGTCCTCCAGTGCGGCGGCGTAGGCGACCGGGTCGTCGTCGCGGTCCGCGGTCCAGGTGACCGTCAGGTCGGCGAACGCCTCCGGCTGCTCCAGGGCGACCGAGCGCTCCCGGTACAGCTCCAGCAGCGCCATGAAGCGGGCGATGACCTCCAGCGTCGCGACGCAGTCGGCGGTCAGGTCGGCGAAGGTGGCCGTGCCGACGAGCGCGAGGCGTTCCCGCAGGATCGCCGCGTGCTCGGGCACCGACACGTGCACCGCGTGCAGGTGGTCGACCCCGACCTCGTCCGGCGGGCGGGGCCGGAACACTGCGGCGGCGAGTTCGGCGAAGGCCTGCGCGTCGACGCCGAGCAGCACCTCGGGCAGCAGGTCGGCGTAGCGGTCCTCGATCGCGACCGAGCGCGGGAAGCGGCGCATCGCGCCGTTCTCCAGCTCGACGAACAGCGCCGCGGCCTCCTTGTAGGCGCGGTACTGCAGCAGCCGGGCGAACAGCAGGTCACGGGCCTCGAGCAGGGCGAGGTCGTCCTCGTCGTCGACCTCGGCGCCGGGCACGAGCCGCGCGGCCTTCAGGTCGAGCAGGGTCGCCGCGACGACCAGGAACTCGGTGATCTCGTCGAGGTCGGCGTCGTCGCCGAGGTCGGTGAGATGGGCGATGAAGTCGTCGGTGACCTTGTGCAGGGCCATCTCGGTGAGGTCGAGCTCGTGCTTGCCGATCAGCTGCAGCAGCAGGTCGAACGGGCCCTCGAAGTTGTACAGCCGGACGGTGAAGCGCCGGGTCCGCGGCGCCGCCACGTCCCCGTCGTCGAGCCCCTCGGGGGCGCCGTCGGCGAGCAGCGTCACCGGGCGATGACCTCGCGCGCGAGCATCCGGTAGGCCTCCGCGGCGTACGACGTGGGAGCCCACGTCGTGATCGGCTCCCCGGCGACCGTGGTCTCCGGGAACTTGATCGTCCGGTTGATGACGGCGTCGAACACCTTCTCCCCGAACGCCTCCACCACGCGGTCGTGGACCTCGCGGGTGTGCAGCGTGCGGGTGTCGAACATCGTCGGGAGCACACCGAGCAGGCGCAGGTCCGGGTTGAGCCGCTCGGTCACCTTGTCGATGGTGTCCATCAGCAGCGCGACGCCGCGCAGCGAGAAGAACTCGCAGGCCAGCGGGATGAGGACCTCGTCGGCGCAGGCGAGCGCGTTGATCGTGAGCAGGCCCAGCGACGGCTGGCAGTCGATGAGGACGATGTCGTAGTCGGGCAGGAACCGCTTGAGGGCGCGGCCCAGTGCCTGCTCCCGGCCGACCTCGGTGACGAGCTGGACCTCGGCCGCCGACAGGTCGATGTTCGACGGCAGCAGGTCGAGGTTCTCCACGCCGGTGTCCTGGAGCACCTCGTCGGCCTCGACGCCGCGCTCCATCAGCAGGTTGTAGACGGTGGACTCGAGCTGGTGGGGCTGCACGCCGAGGCCCACCGACAGCGCGCCCTGCGGGTCGAAGTCGACGAGCAGGACCTTGCGGCCGTACTCGGCGAGCGCGGCCCCGAGGTTGATGGTCGACGTCGTCTTCCCGACGCCGCCCTTCTGGTTCGCCACCGCGATCACGCGGGCCGGCCCGTGCACCGACAGCGGTGCGGGCTCGGGAGCGCGCGCGCTGGTGGTCTGGGTGCCTCGCCCGTGATCCGGCGCCGGCTCGTCGCTCGGGTCGTCGAACCTGCCCTGGGCCTCCGGCCGCGTCGGGTTCATGCGGTCTCCGGTCTCGTCGCGGGTACCGTGCCGGGTCTCGGGTCCCGGTCAGGGCCTGAGACCGCACTGCAGGAGATGCCCCCACGTGCGGCGACGTCCCTGTCGGGCCACGTCGCGGTATCGATTTCCGGTCACCCTACCCTCGGGCGGGCGCCGTCCGGCCGACGGTGCGCCCCGGCGTGTCGCGCCTCAGCCCGCGGGCAGGACCGACACTCCTCCCGCGCTGCTCCTCGCGGTGATCCGGTGGTCGGCACCGGGCTGGTCGGGGACGCCGACCTCGGTCGACCCGGCGGAGGTCTCGGCGGTCACCTCGTAGGCCGGACCGACCGGGACCCGGACCTCGACGCCGCCGGCGCTGGACTCCGCGGTCACGTCCGCGGCCGCCGCGGCGAAGGTCAGCTCGACCGAGCCGGCGCTGGACTTCGCCCGCACGTCGCCCGGTCCGACGCCGGTGGCGTCGACCCCGCCCGCCGACGAGGTCAGGTCCAGCGCCCCGGTCAGCCCCCGGACCTCGATGCCGCCCGCGCGCAGGTCGACCAGCGCCGACGACGCGGCAGGCGCGGTCACCACGAGCCCTGCCTGGCAGCGGTCGCCGCCCTGGTCCGGGCAGCGGGCGGTGATCCGCAGGACGCCGCCCTCGACCTTCTGCTCGACCTGCGGGCGGGCGTCTCCGGTCCACCGCAGGTCCTGCTCGACCGCAGCCTTCTCCCCCGCGACGAGGCGCACGTCCCCGGCGTCGGAGTCGACCTCGACGCGGGTGACCGTCCCGTCGACGGGCTCGTTCACCGTCTGCTGCTGCTCCGGCCCGGCGGCGACACCACCGCACCCGGCCAGGAGGAGTCCCGCCACGACCGCCGTCACCCACGTTCCGTACCGCATGGGCGGAACGTAGTCGTTCGTCCTCCCCCGCGGCCCGCCGCCCCGGGGTCCGTGGTCACCCCCGGGCGCGGGGGTGCGCGGTGGCGTAGACCTCGCGCAGCGTGTCGACGGTGACGTGGGTGTAGATCTGCGTGGTCGCGACGCTCGCGTGCCCGAGCAGCTCCTGCACCACCCGCACGTCGGCGCCACCGGAGAGCAGGTGGGTGGCGAAGCAGTGCCGCAGCGTGTGCGGGGAGACGGTGGCGACGACGTCGCCGGGCAGCCCGGACGCCTCGGCGGCAGCCCGTAGGACGTGCCAGGCGCTCTGCCGGGACAGCCGGTTGCCGCGGGCGTTGAGCAGCAGCGCCGGGCTGCCCGTGCCCCGTGCCGCGAGGTCGGGGCGGGCGCGGACCCGGTAGGCGTCGACGGCGGCGAGCGCGGGGCGCCCGACCGGCACGATCCGCTGCTTGTTCCCCTTGCCGTGCAGCAGGATCGTCCGCGCGTCCGGGTCCAGGTCGTCGAGGTCGGCGCCGACGACCTCGGAGATCCGGGCGCCGGTGGAGTACAGCAGCTCCAGCAGGGCGCGGTCGCGCAGTCCGATCGGGCCGTCGGAGACGCAGCCGGCGAGCAGCTGGTCGACCTGGTCGACCGACAGCGCGGACGGCAGCCGCGAGCCCAGCGCGGGCGGCGCCACCCCGGCCGCGACGTCGGTCGGGGTCAGCCCCTCGTGCAGCGCGAACCGGTGCAGCCCGCGGACCGCGGCCAGCGCCCGCGCCGCCGACGACGCGGCCAGCGGACGCTCCCCCGTGCGCAGGGCCGCGACGAACGCGGCGACGTCGGCCTCGGCCACCTGGGTCAGCTCCGTGCGTCCCAGGCGGTCGAGGTGGTCGAGGTAGCGCCCCAGGTCGAGCCGGTAGGAGCGCAGGGTGTTCTGCGCCCGTCCCCGTTCGACGGCCAGATGGTCGAGGTAGTCCTCGGCCACCCGTCGCGCGGTCGGCACCGGTCAGTCCCGCAGGGCCGGGACGACCTCGCGCTCGAACAGCTCGATGCCCGACCGGTCGTAGGCGGCCTCGGGGAAGTAGAAGATGCCGTAGCTCATGCCGACGGCCGCCAACGCGGAGAGCTTCTCCACGATCTGCTCCGGGGTCCCGACGCCCGGCATCCCGCGGAACGCACCCAGCGCACCCTGGGCCTTCTCCGCGCCGACGACCGGCTCCAGCCGGGCGACGAGCCGGGCGAGCCGCTCCTCCACCTCGGCCTCGGTGTGCCCGATCGCGACGTTGTAGTTGGCCGAGCGGACGATGGCGTCGTAGTCGGTGCCGACGTCGCGGCAGTGGTCGGCGAGCAGCGCCGACTTGTGCCGGAAGCCGTCGAAGGTGCCGTCGAAGTTGGTGTACTGCGCGTACTGCGCGGCGATCCTCAGCGTGACCTTCTCGCCGCCGCCGGCGATCCACAGCGGGATGCCGCCGTCCTGGAGCGGGCGGGGCGCGACGATGGCGTCGTCGACGGTGTAGTGCGTGCCGTTCAGGGTGGCCCGGCCCTCGCGCCAGGCCTGGCTGAAGATCTGCACGCCCTCCTCGAGCATGCCGAGCCGCTCACCGGGCCGGGGGAAGCCGTAGCCGTAGGCGCGCCACTCGTGCTCGTACCAGCCGGCGCCGATGCCCATCTCGACGCGGCCCTTCGAGATGACGTCGGTGGTGGCGGCGACCTTGGCCAGGTGGGCGGGGTTGCGGTAGGCCATGCAGGTGCACATCTGGCCGAGCCGCACCCGCTCGGTCGTCGCGGCGAAGGCGGCCATCAGGCTCCACGCCTCGTGGCAGGCCTCGTCGGTGGGCGCGGGGACGGTGTGGAAGTGGTCGTAGACCCAGACCGACTCCCAGACGTCGCCGCGGTCGGCGTGCTCGGCGAGGCCGCGCATCACGTCCCACTGCGCGGTGGGGTCGACGCCGACGAGATCGAGGCGCCAGCCCTGGGGCACGAAGAGTCCGAAACGCATGCACCGAGCCTAGGACGCCCGCCGCTCCGCGGCCGGGAAGGGCGATCTGCACAGTCGCCGGCCCCGGACCGGGCACATCGCCCCGTGACCTGGTCCTGACCTGCACCTACCGTTCTCCCGACCAGCCGAGAGGAGACCGAGATGAGCGGTGGGGTCGGTACGGACGACTACGCCCTGAGCAGGGTTCCGGAGCACGCCCGGTACTCGTGGTGGAGCGTGGCGGTACAGCGGTTCGGGCAGGTGTCGGCCCTGAGCCAGTTCCTGCTCGGCTCGACACTCGGGTTCGGGATGGGGTTCTGGGACGCCTTCCTCGCCTTCACCCTCGGCGCGGTGATCCTGGAGCTGGTCTCGATCGGCGTCGGGATCATCGGTTGCAAGGAGGGCCTGAACACCTCGCTGCTGGCCCGCTGGACCGGCTTCGGTCACGGCGGCAGCGCACTGATCGGTGTCGCGATCGGGGTGAGCCTCGTCGGCTGGTTCGGCGTCCAGTCCGGGGTCTCGGCCGAGGGCCTGGTCTCGCTGGTCGGGGTGCTGCCGGTCTGGGCGTGGTCGCTGGTGTTCGGCCTGGTCGTCACCATGATCGTGCTGTGGGGCTTCGGCTCGATGCAGTGGGTCGCCTTCGTGACGGTGCCGGCCTTCCTGGTGCTGGTCGGCTGGTCGATCGGCAGCGCCCTGCTCGGCCACGACGTCGGCGCGCTCATGGTGAGCCCGCCGCCGGGGCCGTCGATCTCGCTGGTGGAAGGCACGACGCTGGTCGCGGGCGGCTTCATCGTCGGGGCGATCATCACGCCGGACATGACCCGGTTCAACCGGACCTCCGCCGACGTGGTCAAGCAGACCGTCGTCGGGTTCACCCTCGGCGAGTACGTGATCGGCATGTCCGGTGTGCTGCTCGCACACGCCGTCCGGTCCGACGACATCATCACCATCGTCACGTCGTCGGTCGGCTGGGTCGGCACGCTGATCATCATCCTCGGCACTCTCAAGATCAACGACTGGAACCTCTACTCGGCCGGGCTGGGCGTGGTGAACTTCGCCGGCAGCGTCCTGGGGCGCACCGTCAGCCGCCCGATGGTCACCCTCGCGCTCGGCGTCGTCGGCTCGCTGCTGGCCGCGGGCGGCATCCTCGACCTGTTCACCGGGTTCCTGTCGGTGCTGGGCGTGGTGTTCCCGCCGATCGCCGGGATCATGGTCGCCGAGTACTTCGTGGTGAAGCGCTGGCGCGGTGACCTGGAGGCCGCGCGGACCACCGGTGCGCTGCCCGCCACCTCGCCGACCTGGGTGCCGGCGACGCTGGTCGTCTGGGCCGCCTCGGCCCTGCTCGGCGGCCTGGTCGACGCCGGGCTGCCCAGCGTGAACTCGATCGTGGCGGCCTTCGTGCTCTACGTCGTCGCCGGGCGGCTCGGGCTGCTCCGCGGGATCGGCGTCAGCCGCACCGAACGGCCGGACGTGGTCCCGGCCCCCGCCGTCACGTCCTGACCCGCACTCCGCGCCGCCCGTCCGCGATCCCGCGGGCGGGCGGCGCGGCACCACCGAAGGAGCACTCCATGCGCATCGGCATCGACGTCGGCGGCACCAACACCGACGCCGTCCTGCTCGACGACGCCCCGGCCGGCGGAGTCCGGGTACTGGCCGCCGTCAAGTCCGCGACCACCGACGACGTCACCTCCGGCATCGTCGGCGCGCTCACCGGTCTGCAGGCCGACCACCCGTTCTCCCCCGACGACGTCGACGCCGTGATGATCGGGACGACGCACTTCGTCAACGCCCTGGTCGAGGCCCGCCGCCTCGCCCCCACCGCGGCGCTGCGCCTGGGCCTGCCGGCCACCGCGGCGCTGCCGCCGATGGTCGACTGGCCGCAGCGGCTGGTCGACGCGATCGCCGGGCGCGGCTACCTCGCCCACGGCGGCCACGAGTTCGACGGCCGCCGGATCTCCCCGATCGACCCGGACGAGCTGCGCCGCCACGCCGCGGACATGGCCGCGCACGGCGTCCGTTCGGTCGCGATCTCCTCGGTGTTCTCCCCGGTGACCAGCGAGTGCGAGCTGGCCGCGGCGGAGATCATCGCCGAGGAGCTGGGCCAGGACGTCCCGATCTCGCTGTCCCACGAGATCGGCCGGGTCGGGCTGCTGGAGCGGGAGAACGCGACGATCGTCAACGCCGCGCTGCGCGAGCTCGCCGCGCACATCGTCGACGCGCTCGCCGGGGCGGTGCAGGGCCAGGGCATCACCGCGCCGCTGTACCTGTCGCAGAACGACGGCACCCTGATGGACGTCGGCTACACCCGTCGCTACCCGGTGGCGACGTTCGCCTCGGGTCCGACCAACTCGATGCGCGGAGCCGCCGTGCTGTCCGGGCTGGGCACCTGCGCGGTCGTCGACGTCGGCGGCACCACCTCCGACGTCGGCGTGCTGACCGCTGGCTTCCCGCGGGAGGCCGCCGTCGAGGTCAGCGTGGCCGGGGTGCGCACCAACTTCCGGATGCCCGACGTGCTCAGCGTCGGCATCGGCGGCGGCTCCCTGGTCCGCACCGGCGGGCCCGGACGGTCCGAGGGGCCCACCGTCGGCCCGGACTCGGTCGGCTACCGGCTCACCGAGCGGGCGCTGGTGTTCGGCGGCGACACCCTGACCGCGACCGACATCGCCGTCGCGGCGGGCCGGGCCGACATCGGGGACCGCTCCCTGGTCGCCGGGCTGTCCCGGGAGCTGGTGACCGCGGCGCTGGACCGGATCGCCTCCGACGTCGCCGACGTCGTGGACCGCATGCGGATCTCCGCCGACCCGCTGCCGGTGGTCGCCGTCGGCGGCGGCTCGGTGCTGCTGCCCGACGCCTTCCCCGGGCTGGGCGCGGTGCACCGCCCGGAGAACTTCGCCGTCGCCAACGCGATCGGCGCGGCGATCGCGCAGGTCGGTGGGGAGGTCGACCGGGTGTACGCGATCGAGCCGGGGCACCGCGACGCCGTCGTCGACGCCGCCAAGCAGGAGGCGGTCGACCGTGCGGTCGCCTCCGGCGCCGACCCCGGCTCCGTCGCGCTCGTCGACTTCGACGAGGTCCCCATCCCCTACCTGCCCGGCAACGCGACCCGCATCCGCGCGAAGGCGGTCGGCGACCTGCGTCTGGAGCGGAGGGTGACCCGGTGACTGTGCTGACCGTCGAGGACCTGCCCGCCCTCGCCCGCGGCGCCGCGCTGCTGGGGACCGGCGGCGGTGGCGACCCCTACCTGGGACGGCTGCTGGCCCAGCGGGCGCTGCGCGAGCACGGGCCTGTGCCGCTCGTCGACCCCGCCGACCTGCCCGACGACGCCGCCGTGTTCGTCGTCGCGCAGATGGGAGCGCCGACGGTGAGCGTGGAGAAGCTGCCCGCCTACGACGAGATCGGCCGCGCGGTCACCGCGCTCGCCGAGCACCTGGGGGTCACCCCCACCCACGTCGCGTGCATCGAGGCCAGCGGCATCAACTCCACGATCCCGGTGGCCGGTGCGGCGATGCTCGGGCTGCCGCTGATCGACGGCGACGGCATGGGCCGGGCGTTCCCCGAGCTGCAGATGGTGCTGCCCGGCATCGCCGGCGTCCCCGCCACCCCGATGTCGATCACCGACGAGCAGGGCAACACCGGCGTCCTGCACTGCCCCACCGCGAAGTGGGCCGAGGACCTCGCCCGCTCCATGACGATCACCATGGGCTGCACCGCGATCATCTCGAACTACCCGATGACCGGGGCCCGGGCGCGGGAGACGATGATCCGCGGCACCCTCGGGCTCTGCGTGCGCATCGGGCGTGCCATCGCCGGGGCCCGGGCCGGGTTCACCGACCCGGTCGCCGCGGCCGCCGCCGAGATCGGCGGACGCGTGGTGCACACCGGGAAGGTCGTCGACGTGCAGCGGCGCACCACCACCGGGTTCGCCCGCGGGACGGCGACGCTGTCCGGCGGGTGCGTCCTGCACTTCCAGAACGAGCACCTGATCGCCGAGGTCGACGGCGCGACGGTCGTCACCACCCCGGACCTGATCATGGTGCTGGACACCGCGACCGGGGAGCCGGTGACCACCGAGGCGCTGCGCTTCGGGCACCGGGTCAGCGTGCTCGCCGCCCCCGCGGACCCGCGCTGGCACACCCCGGAGGCGATCGCCGTCGTCGGACCGCGGTACTTCGGCTACGACACCGACCCGGTACGGGTCGCAGGCAACACCGACCCGGTACGGGTCGGCGAGACCGCCACGGACGGAGCGCCGGTATGAGCTGGACCCTGACCCCCGACGACCTGCCCGACCTCGCCCGCGGCGCCGCGCTGCTCGGGACCGGCGGCGGCGGGGACCCCTACATCGGGCGGCTCATGGTGGAGCAGGCGATGCGCGAGCACGGGCCGGTCACCGTGCTCGACCCGGCCGATCCGGCCGACCTGCCGGAGGAGATGTTCGTCATCGCGACGGCGATGATGGGCGCGCCCACGGTGATGATCGAGAAGATCCCGCGCGGCGACGAGCCGGTGCTCGCCCTGCGCCGCCTGGAACAGCACCTCGGGCGCACCGCGGACGCGACCATCCCGATGGAGTGCGGCGGCATCAACTCGATGATCCCGCTGCTCGTCGCGGCCCGGACCGGGCTGCCGGTGATCGACGGCGACGGCATGGGCCGGGCGTTCCCGGAGCTGCAGATGGAGACCTTCGGGGTGTACGGCGTGCCCGGGTCCCCGATGGTCGTCGCCGGGGACCACGGCGAGTCGGTGCTCATCGACACCGGCACCGACAACCACCGCATGGAGCACCTCGCGCGGGGCGCCGCCATCCGGATGGGCGGGTCCGCGCTGATCGCGGAGTACCCGATGTCCGGCGCCGACGTGCGCCGCACCGCGATCCCGCACACCCTCACCCTGGCGCTGCGGCTGGGCCGGGCGATCCGGGAGGCCCGCGAGCAGCTCGGCGACCCGGTCGCGGCGATCGCCGACACGCTCGCGCCGACGCTCTACCGGCACCTGCGGGTGCTGTTCGCAGGCAAGGTCACCGATGTCGAGCGGCGCACCGTCGACGGGTTCGCCCGCGGCACCGCCCGGTTCACCGCGTTCGACGGCGGCTCGGAGCTCCGCACGGTCTTCCAGAACGAGACCCTGGTCGCCACCGTCGACGACACCACCGTCGCGGTCGTCCCGGACCTCATCTGCGTGCTGGAGGCCGAGTCCGGGGAGCCGATCACCACCGAGGCGCTGCGCTACGGCCAGCGCGTCGTCGTGGTGGGGATCTCCACCCCGGACATGATGCGCACGCCGGAGGCCCTCGCCGTGTTCGGGCCGGCCTGTTTCGGTCTGGACGTGGACTTCGTGCCGCTGGAGGCGGCGGTCCCCCGGGGCGCGGGCGCCACGGACCGGGTCTGACCTGGCAGCATCCCCGGCGTGGAGGTGACCGCGGGAGACGTCGACGCCCTCGTCACCGGGGTGCTGCTGCTGGGCTCCGGCGGGGGTGGCGACGCCCGGGTGTACGCCCACGTGCTGCGGTCGGTGCTGGCGGCGGGCCCGATCCGGCTGCACTCCCCGGCGGAGCTCGGCGACGCCCCGGTCGTGCCGGTCGGGATGCTCGGCGGCACCCGGGTGCTGGGCGAGAAGCTGCCCTCGGGCGACGAGCTGCCCGCGGCCGTGCGCGCTCTGGTCCGCTGGACCGGGGTCGAGCCGGCCGCGGTCATGCCGTTCGAGGCGGCCGGGCTGAACGGCGTGCTGCCGCTGCCGCTGGCCCACCAGCTGGGGCTGCCACTGGTCGACGCCGACCTGATGGGGCGCGCGCTGCCCCGGGTCGACCAGCTGACCCGGGTCGTCGCCGGGGGCGCGGTGACGCCGATGGCGCTGGCCGAGCCGGCCGGGCAGACCGTCGTCGTCGACGGCGGGGACGCGGTGTCGACCGAGCGGACCGTGCGGGCGTTCGTCGCCCAGGCGGGCGGCTGGGCCGGGACGGTGATGGCACCCGCACCGGCCTCGGCCTCGCTCGGCGACGCCTGCCTGGGCACGCTGGGCCGCGCACTGGGGCTGGGTCGCGCGCACGCCGGGCTGGGTGACACCCCGGCACCCGCCCGCGTCGCGGACGCGCTCGGCGGACACCCGCTCGGCGGCGGCCGGGTGGTGGACGTGCGCCGCTCCCCCGTCGGTCGGTTCGGCCGGGCCGCGGTCACCGTCGACGCGCCCGGTACGGGCGTCCTGCGGATCGAGGCGGAGAACGAGTACCTACTCGTGCTCGCCGACGGCGAGACGGTGGCCGCGTCGCCGGAGGTGATCGTGCTGCTGGACCGTCGCTCGGCCGTGCCGATCGCCGCCGACGGCGTCCGCTCCGGCGACGACGTGCTGGTCCTGGTGCTGCCCGCGCCGCCGTGGTGGGCGGCCCGCCCGGATGCCGCTGTCCACGTCGGTCCGGAGGCGTTCGGGCTCGGACCGCCCACGGCCCGCGACGGGGCGGCACCGGCGCGACCCGGGACGGGGGCGGAGCGGTGAGCGGCGGGCTGGGTCTGTCCGGGTTGCTCGCCCACCCCGACTGGGCCGCGGTGCGCGCACTGGGCGGGCCCGTCCCGGACGGCGCCACGGTCGAGCGGGTGGTCACCGTCGCCGACCTGCACGCCGACCCGGGTGAGGTGCGGGCGGCGTTGCTGACGGTCGCGGTGTCCGCGCCGCGCGAGGACTGGCACCTGGACGTGCTGCTGCGCCGCGCCGTCGCGGCCGGGGCCGTCGCGGTGCTGCTCGCCGGGGACGCACCGTTGCACCCGGCGAGCCGGCTGCTCTCCGGGCGGCTGGAGCTGCCGGTGCTCGGCACTCCGGACGCGCTGGCCGCCGCGCTGACCGCGACCCGGCTGCTGCAGGAACCCGACCAGGTGGTCGCGGCACTCGTCGGTCGGACGGCGGCGGTGTGCGGGGTCCCGCACGGCGGCGTGGACGACCTCGTCGCGGACCTCGCCCGGACCTGGCGACGGCCGGTGTGGCTGCTCGACCCGGGAGGCTCGGTCGTCGCGGGCGCGGACCCGACGGGGCCCGCGCCCCCGCCGCCCGACGCCGGGTCGGCGCTGCTGGAGGTGGCGTTCGGTCCGGGCCCGCCGGACGGTCGCCTGGCCGTCGCGGAGCCGGAGGGGGTGCCCGCCGAGACCGCGGCGCTGCGGGCGGCGCTGGCCGTCGCCGCGGACTCGGTGCGTCAGCGGCTCGCCGAGCAGCGGCTCACCGTGGAGCGCGACGCGCGGCTGCGGACGGCGCTGCTCGCCGAGATCCTGCAGGCCGGGGACCCGCTCCCGGCCGGGCTGCGTCGCCGGGCGCTCGACGCGGGCTGGTCGCTGGACGGCTGGCACGCGGGCCTGCGGATCGACGTGCCGTCCTCGGTGGACATCGTCGCGGCCCGGGAGCAGGTGCTGCGGGCGGTGGAGACGGCGCGGCTGCGGGCGGTCGTCGTCGAACAGGGGCCGGGGTGGAACGCCTGGACGACGTTCGACCACGAGCCCGTCGCCGGCGAGCTGCAGCAGCACGCGACCGCCGCGCGGCGCACCCAGTGGCTGCTGCGGGACTCCCTGCCGACCTCGACAGGGGTGGGACGGGTGCACCGCGGGGCGGGCGGCCTGGCCCGGACCCTCGGCGAGGCCGGGGACGCGGCCCGGCTCGCGGCCGAACGCACGACCAGCGGCCGGTTCGTCCACGTCGACCGGCTCGGCCTGGGGGCGCTGCTGCTGGCCTGGACCCGCACCGACACGTTCCTGCCCGCCGCCAGGTCGATGCTGGAGCCCCTGCAGGGCAGGCCCGGGGACCTGCTGACGACGCTGACCGCCTACCTGGACGCCGAGTCGTCGCTGACCGAGACCGCGGCGGTGCTCGGGGTGCACCGCAACACCGTCGCGACCCGGATCGAACGCGTACGCCACGTGCTCGGCGTCGACCTCGCCGACCCGGACGAGCGCCTCGCCCTGCACCTGGCGTGCCGCAGCGTGCTGTTCCACAGCTGAACGCGGCTACGGCCGGAGGATGCGGCACCCCGCGGCGGAGGCGGTCACTCGTCGGCGCGGCGGGCGAAGCGGAACGGCCGGTCGACCCACTCGGCGTCGACCGGCCGCGGGTCGAACTCCCCGGCCAGGACCGCGCGGGCCGCGAGCAGCCCGGCGCAGGACACCGCGTTCACGATCTCCCCGGAGAACACCATCCCGAGCGCCTCGGCGATCGGGATCCAGCGCAGCTCCAGGTCGGCCTCCTCGTCGTCGCCCAGGTCGGGGCGGGGCTTCTCGACGAGGTCGCGCGCCAGGAAGATGCGGACCGACTCGTCGGAGAACCCGGGCGAGGGCACGACGTCGAGCAGCACCGACCAGTCGCGCGCCGACAGTCCGGCCTCCTCGGTCAGCTCCCGGTCGGCGGTGACCGCGGGGTCCTCCCCCGCCACGTCGAGCAGGCCGGCGGGGAGCTCCCACAGCCGTCGCCGGACGGCGTGGCGGTACTGGTGCAACATCCGGACCCGCCCGGACTCGTCCACCGCGACGACGGCGACCGCCCCCGGGTGCTCCAGGATCTCGCGGGTCGCGACCCGACCGCCGGGCATGACGACGCGGTCGGACCGCAGCGCCATGACACGGCCGGAGTAGATGTCGGTGGCCGAGCGGACCGGGAAGTCGTGCTCACCGGGGCGGGTCACCGGGCCACCGCCCGGCGGGTGCGCAGTTCGATCACCCGTCGGACAGTAGTCGCCGGGCCCCGTCCGTGCGGGTGCGCGGGCCGTACGGGCCGCGCCCCGCGCCCGGCGGCAGGGCGTCCGACCAGCGGACCGGACCGCACCACCGACGGCGGCCCGGTCCGGTCGGGTCGGGTCGGGTCGGGGTCAGCGGACGGAGGTGCTCTCGGCCGGGGCCACGCCGTTGCCGCCCGTGCCGACGGCGACGTCGTCGCCCTCGACCGTCTCGGCGTCGTCGGCGTCGGTGTTGTCCCGGCCGGGCAGGTGCACCGGCAGCCGGTCCTCGGCCCGGTAACGCAGCGCCGCCTTCACGAACGCCGCGAACAGCGGGTGCGGCCGGGTCGGGCGGCTCTTGAGCTCCGGGTGCGCCTGGGTCCCGACGAAGAACGGGTGCTGCGACGACGGCAGCTCCACGAACTCCACCAAGGTGCCGTCCGGGGAGGTCCCGAACACCAGACCCGCCTCGGTGAGCTGCTGCCGGTAGGCGTTGTTGACCTCGAAGCGGTGCCGGTGCCGCTCGGAGATCTCGCGCGTCCCGTAGGCCTTCGCCGCGACCGAGCCGGGCTGCAGCACCGCCGGGTAGGCGCCCAGGCGCATGGTGCCGCCCATGTCCCGCTCGCCCGCGACGACGTCGCGCTGGGTCGCCATCGTCGAGATGACCGGGTGCGCGGTCTCCGGGTCGAACTCGGTCGAGCTGGCGCCCTCCAGGCCGGCGACGGTGCGCGCGGTCTCGATGACCATGCACTGCAGGCCCAGGCACAGCCCCAGGGTGGGGATGCGCCGGGTGCGGGCGTGGGTGATCGCGCCGAGCTTGCCCTCGATGCCGCGGATGCCGAAGCCGCCGGGGATGAGCACCCCGTCGACGCCGTCGAGCGCCTCGGCCGCGCCGGCCGGGGTCTCGCACGAGTCCGACGGCACCCAGCGGACCGCGACCTTTGCATGGTGGGCGAAGCCCCCGGCCCGCAGCGCCTCGGTGACCGAGAGGTAGGCGTCGGGCAGGTCCACGTACTTGCCGACCAGCGCGATCGTCGCGGTCTCCCGCGGATGGTGGACGCGGTCGAGCAGATCGCCCCACACGGTCCAGTCCACGTCGCGGAAGGGCAGCCCGAGCCGGCGCACGACGTAGGCGTCGAGGCCCTCACCGTGCAGCACCTTCGGGATGTCGTAGATCGACGGGGCGTCCGGGCACGCGGCGACGCCGTCGAGCTCGATGTCGCACATCAGCGAGATCTTGCGCTTCATGCCCTCGGGGATGTCCCGGTCGGCGCGCAGGACCACCGCGTCGGGCTGGATGCCGATGTTGCGCAGCGCCGCGACGGAGTGCTGGGTCGGCTTGGTCTTCAGCTCGCCCGACGGCACCAGGTACGGCACCAGCGACACGTGCAGGAAGAAGCAGTTGTCCCGGCCGACCTCGTGGCGGACCTGCCGGGCGGCCTCGACGAACGGCAGCGACTCGATGTCGCCGATGGTGCCGCCGACCTCGGTGATGACCACGTCGGGGGCCACGCCCTCGGCGTCGGGCTCGGCCATCGCGAGGACGCGGTCCTTGATCTCGTTGGTGATGTGCGGGATGACCTGGACGGTGTCGCCGAGGTACTCGCCGCGGCGCTCCTTGGCGATGACCTCGGAGTAGACCTGGCCGGTGGTCACGTTGGCCCGCCCGGCGAGGTCGCGGTCCAGGAACCGCTCGTAGTGGCCGACGTCGAGGTCGGTCTCGGCGCCGTCCTCGGTGACGAACACCTCGCCGTGCTGGAACGGGTTCATCGTCCCGGGATCGACGTTGAGGTACGGATCGAGCTTCTGCATGGTGACGCGGAGCCCGCGCGCGGTGAGCAACTGACCGAGACTGGAGGCGGTCAGGCCCTTACCCAGCGAGGACGCGACCCCACCGGTGACGAAGAGATGACGGGTGGCGCGAGTCTGCACGGAGCTTCAGCCTACCGATCGGTCAAGGGGCGGCGGGAACCGGCCCCGCCGTTCCGGCCCCGGAACCGTAGCGGCCGGTGCCTCCTGCCTGTCGTTCGGCGAGTGCGAGCACGGTCGCGACCCGCCCGGCCCCGGTGCCGACGCCGTCGACGGTGGCGAGCCGGCCCCGGCCGCCCGGGCGGCGGCGACGGCCGAGCCCTCCGCGGCGTCCCGCCCGGCCAGCACGGCTCCCGTACCCCGACGGTCGAGCTCGGCGGCCAGTGCCGCGGCGGTGCCTGCCGAGGCGTCGGCGTCCACCCCGGAGTACGCCGCCCCGGTCACGACGACGGCGAGTCTCCCGGCCGCGGGGCTGCCCTGCGGGGCCTCGGCGAAGCCGCCGCCGGCGAGCCCGGCGAGGACCGTGCCGGCCGCGTCCGGGGCGGGTGCGGGGCCGTCGGGCGGGGTCAGCAGGGCTGAGCCGAGCAGGCCCCCGGCGAGCGCACCGGCGTCGGTGGCGGTGGGGAGCTGCGCCCCCGACGGCAGCAGTCGCGCGGACAGGTCGCGCAGCTGGTCGGCGCGGGCCGGGTCGGTGACGGCCGGGGTGAGCACGACCTCCCCCGCGACGCTGCCACCCGCGGTGACGACGAGCTCGGCGACCGCGCGCGTGTCGGCCGGGTCGGCACCGAGCGAGACGACGGTCACCGGCACCCCGGTGAGCTTCCCGCGCACCAGGTCCGGTCCGACGCGGCCGGCGAACTCGTCGCTGGCGTGCAGCTGCGCGGCCAGGGCGTCGCGTTCGGCGCTCAGCCGGGCGGTCTCGCCCGTGTCCGCCCCCGAGGCCACGACGTCGGCGATGCGCTGTGGCAGCCCGACGACGGCGAGGGCGAACCCGGCCGCGAGGGCCAGCACGAACACCGCGACCAGGGCGATGCGGTGGTGGCGCCGCGAGATCACGCCGGGAACCATCCGGCGACCAGGGCCCGCACGCTCTCCAGCACCCCGTGCAGCCACTCCAGCACCGCCGGACCGCCACCGGACACGAGCACCGCGACGACAACCGCGACCACGGCGGCCGCGACGAGCAGCAGCAGCGGCGCGAACGAGGTCCGGCTCCGGTACATCTGCGCGATCATCGTGCCGTCGACGACACTGCCCCCGGCCTGGAGCCGGGTCAGGAAGGTCGAGGCGTTGCTGCCGGAGCGTCCGCGGTCGAGGAACTCCCCCATCGACGCGGACAGCCCGACCGTGACGATCATCGAGGCGCCGCGGTGGTGGGCCAGCAGCAGCGCCAGGTCCTCGGGGTTGGCCATCGACGGGAAGGTGACGGCGCTGGCGCCCAGGTCCTGCACGCGGTGCAGCCCCGGGGCGTGCCCGTCGGGAAAGGCCGGGACGACGACGTCGGCGCCGCTGGTCAGTGCCTGGTTCGACACCTCGGAGGGGTCGGCGACGATGAGGTCGGGGCGGTGGCGCGCGTTGAGCAGCGCGTCCGCGCCGGCCCCGACGCCGATGAGCACCGGCCGGTACTCCTTGATGTAGGCCTTGAGCTGCTTGAGCACGGCGAGGTGCTCGAACCCGGCGGCGACGACGAGCACCGGCCGCCCGTCGAGGGCGACGTCGACCTCGGGGACGCCGTGCCCGTCGAGCAGCAGCGAACGCTCACGACGCATGAACTCGATGGTGTTCGCGGCGAACGCCTCGAGCTGGTGGGTCAGGCCCTGCTTGGCCTCGTCCAGGGCGTCGGCGACGGTGTCCTCGGTCTGCTCACGGCCCTCGCACAGCGGCTGCTCGCCGGAGTAGAGGACGCCGTCGTGCAGCCGCACCCGGATGCCGTCCTTGACCGCGCGGAGGGTGTCGGGACCGCAGTCGTCGACGAGCGGGACACCAGCCTCGACGAGCACCTGCGGGCCGAGGTTCGGGAACCGGCCGGAGATCGACGGCGCGGCGTTGACGACGGCGGCGACCCGGACGGCGACGAGCGCGTCCGCGGTCGCCCGGTCCAGGTCGACCTGGTCGATCACGGCGATGTCGCCGGGCCGCAGGCGCCGGAGCAGCGACTCGATGCGGCGGTCGGCGCGTGCCGGGCCGGTCAGGCCCGGCAGCTCCGGTCGGGAACGGTGCAGCAGGCCGGACAGCTTCATGTCGCGCACTGTGACAGGTGGGGCGCCCGTGACCACGGAGGCACGCCGCGTGAGAGTGTGACGTCACTGGCCCGGACCATCCCCCGCGCCGCCGGCCGGCGGCAATCGGAGCAACGGACCGCTCACCCACAGCAACGACACACTGCCCGCCTGCTCACCCTGGCCACCCGACCCGGCCGCTCGGCCCGATCGCTCGCCCGGCCGGTCAGCCGGCCGCTCAGCCGGCCCGCGCGACCCGGCGACGCCGCGGCGACGCCGCAGGACGGGTCGCCGCGCCGTCCGAGCCGGTTCCCCGGGTGTCGGTGCCGCAGGAATCGGTGCCGCAGGAATCGCTGCCGCGCGGCCCGGGAACCGTTCCCTCCGCCTGCGCGGTGGAGAGCTCGGTCTCCGCGTCCCGCGGGGGCCGGCCGCGCCGGGACTGCGCGCGCCGCGACCGGGCCTCGGCGAGATCCGCGGGGCGTGCCGCCGCGCGGTCGGCCTCCCGGTGCGCGGTCGCGGCGCTGAGCAGCTCCTCGGCATGCGCGCGGCCGGTGTCGGTGTCGTCCATTCCGGCCAGCATCCGTGCCAGCTCCCCGGTGCGCTCCTCCTCGGTGAGCCGCCGCACGCTGGAGCGGGTGACCCCCGCCCCCGACGCCTTCTGCACCACGAGGTGCCGGTCGGCGTACGCCGCGACCTGCGGCAGGTGCGTCACGACGATGACCTGGTGCCGCGAGGCCAGCTGCGCGAGCCGGCGGCCGATCTCCACCGCGGCCCGGCCGCCGACGCCGGCATCGACCTCGTCGAACACCATGGTCGGCACCGGGTCGGCTCCGGCGAGCGCGACCTCCAGGGCCAGCATGACGCGGGACAGCTCACCGCCGGAGGCCCCCTTGTGCAGGGGCTGGGCCACCGCGCCGGCGTGCGGGACGAGCCGGATCTCGACCTCGTCGACACCGCTCGACCCGGCCTGGCAGCGCCGCCCGCCGACCTCGAGCACCGGCCCGGTGTCGGCGGCGGGCCGCGGCTGCACACCGACCTGCAGCGTCGCGTCCTTCATGGCGAGACCGGCGAGCTCGGCCGTGGTGGCCTCGGCCAGCCGGGACGCCGCGGCGGTGCGCGCCGCGGTGACCGCGGCGGCGTGCCCGGCCAGCTCACCGGCGAGGGCGTCACGGCGGGCCGACAGCTCGGCCAGCGCCTCGTCGGAGGTGTCGAGCCCGGACAGCCGTTCGCGGGCGGTGGCCGCCCAGGCGAGCACGCCGTCGGTGTCCGCGGCGTACTTGCGGGTGAGCGCCTTGAGCTCCGCCTGCCGGGCCAGGACGCGGGACAGCAGCTCGGGGTCGGCGTCGAGCCGGTCGAGGTAGCCGGACAACTCGGCCGCGACGTCGGCGAGCACCGCGACGGCCTCGGTCAGGCGTGGGCCGAGCTCCTCGAGCGCGGGGTCACCGCTGCCCTCGACGAGCCCCTTGGCCTGCCCGGCGAGCCCGACGGCACCGGGGGCCTCGCCGTCGTCCGTCCCGGACAGCGCGAGATGTGCGCTCTCCGCGGCGGCCCGCAGGTCGTCGGCCTCGGCCATCCGGCGGGCCTGTCCGACGAGCTCGCGGTCCTCCCCGGGCTGTGGGTCGACGGCCTCGATCTCGGCGAGCCCGTGCCGCAGCAGGTCCGCCTCCTGCGCGAGCCTGCGCGCGTTGTCCCGCCGCTCCGCGAGCTCGGTGACCACCTGGAGCCACTCGGTGCGGACCGCCCGGTAGGCGGCCAGCGGCACCGCGACCGGATCCCCGGCGAAGCGGTCGAGCAGGGCACACTGGTCGGAGCCGCGCAGCAGCCGCAGCTGGTCGTTCTGCCCGTGCACGGCGAGCTGGGTCTCGGCGAGCCTGCCCAGCACCCCGTTCGGCACCGACCGCCCGCCCAGGTGGGCACGGGAGCGCCCGTCGGCCGACACGGTGCGGGCGGCGATCAGCGACCCGTCCTCGTCGGCCTCGGCGCCCACCTCCTCGGCCAGCTCCAGGGCACCCGGCGAGGCCGCGAACCGGCCCTCGACGACGGCCCGCTTCGCCCCGGCCGACACCCGCGAGGACTCCGCACGGCCACCGCCGAGGAGGTTCAGCCCGGTCACGACCATGGTCTTCCCGGCGCCGGTCTCGCCGGTCAGCACGGTCAGGCCCGGGTCGAGCTCCAAGGTCGCGTCGTCGATCACGCCGAGGCCCTGGATCCGCATCTCGGACAACATGCGTGGGACCATACGTTCGAACACCGACAGCGTTCGAGCCCCGACACGCAGCCGGCACCGAACGGATGTTCCCGTGCGCCGAACGGTCGATCAGGCGTTCGAATCCGGTGCAGCGGTCCGGGCCCCGCGCCAGCCCCGGACGGGCAGGTCGAACTTGCGGACGAGCCGGTCGGCGAAGGGCTGCGCGGCCAGGCGCACCATGCGCACCGGCTCCGACGCGCGGCGCAGCTCCACCCTGGCCCCGGGTGGCACGGCGACGGTGCGGCGACCGTCGCAGTCCAGCACGGCGGACGGGCCGTCGGCGGACACCTCGATGGCGACGGTGCTCTCCGGCGCGATCACCATCGGCCGGGCGAACAGGGCGTGTGCGTTGCTCGGGACCACCAGCAGCGCCTGCACCTGCGGCCAGATCAGCGGACCGCCCGCGGAGAACGCGTAGGCGGTGGAGCCGGTCGGGGTCGCGCAGAGCACCCCGTCGCAGCCGAAGGAGGACACCGGGCGGCCGTCGACCTCGAGGACGACCTCGAGGATGCGGCCGCGGGTGGTCTTCTCGACGACGGCCTCGTTCAGCGCCCAGGCCCGGCCGAGAACCTGCCCGGCGGCGGTGACGACGGCCTCGAGGGTGGTGCGTTCCTCGACCTCGTAGTCGCCGTCGGCGAGCTTCTGCAGTGCCTCGGGCAGGGTGTCCTCCTCGGCCTCGGCGAGGAAGCCGACGTGGCCGAGGTTGACGCCCAGCAGTGGCACGCCGGCGTGGCGGGCGAGGTCGGCGGCGCGCAGCAGGGTGCCGTCGCCGCCGAGGACCAGGACCGCCTCGGCGCCGCGGGCGCACTCGGGGCTCCCGGGGACCGGGACGGGCTCGTAGCCCGCGGGGACGTCGGGGTCCGCGGCGAGCTCGGCCCACTCATCGGCGAGCACCCGGGTGCGCAGGCCGAGCCGCCCGAGTTCGCTCATCACGTGCAGCGCGGTCTTGCGGTTGGTGGGCCGCCCGGTGTGCAGGACCAGCAGGACGTCCCTCATGCGGGGCCGTCCGCGACCGCGGCTGCCAGCATCGGTGCGAGCTCGGGCTGCGCGGGGGCGACGCCGGCCGGCCCGTCGGCGGGCCGGCGCAGGTGCAGGAAGTACTCGACGTTGCCCGACGGGCCGGGCAGCGGGCTCGCGGTCGCACCGAGGACCTGCAGCCCGGCCGCGGCGGCGGCGGTCGCGACCCCGTGCAGCGCCTCGGTGCGCAGACCCGGGTCGCGCACGACACCGCCGGACCCGAGCCGGTCCTTCCCGACCTCGAACTGTGGTTTCACCATGGGCAGCAGGTCGCCTCCGGGCGCGGTGCAGGCGGCGAGTGCCGGCAGCACGGTGCGCAGCGAGATGAACGACAGGTCGGCGACGGTCAGGTCGACCGGTCCGCCGATCTGCGCCGGTTCGAGGGCCCGGACGTTGGTGCGGTCGTGCACGTGGACGCGCTCGTCGGACTGGAGGCGCCACACCAGCTGGCCGTACCCGACGTCGACGGCGACGACCTCCGCCGCCCCGCGGGTGAGGAGCACGTCGGTGAAGCCGCCGGTGGAGGCACCCGCGTCGAGGCAGCGCCGCCCGGCCGGATCGACGCCGGTGAACGCGTCGAGGGCCCCGAGCAGCTTCGTGGCGCCGCGGGATGCCCAGTCGGGCTCGCCGGCGTCGTCCGGGCGAACGAGGACGGGTGCGTCCCTGTCCACCACGGTGGCGGGCTTCGCCGCCGGCATGCCGTTGACGACGACCCGGCCGGCGGCGATCAGTTCGGCGGCCTGGCCGCGGGAGCGGGCGAGCTTGCGGCGGACGAGCTCGGCGTCCAGCCGGGAACGGGTGGGGCCCATCGTCACTCCCGTTCCGAGCCGGCGCTCAGCGCGCGGCCGAGCGCGGCGTGCACCCGCTCGAACGCGGCCGGGTGCTCGGCGACCGGACGGTCGTCCAGCGCGTCGAGCGCCGCGACGGCCGCATCGACCTCGGCACGCAGGGCCGCGACCGGGCGGTCCTGCTCGGGCCGCGGGTCGCCCGGACGGGGTCCGGGTGCGGGAACGCTCATGGATGGTCTCCGGGGACGGGGTTCTGACGCCACGGTAGCCGACGGTCCCGACAGCGGCGGGGACGCGGCGTCACCGCCCTGGCGGCTCCGCCAGGCCGAGGTCGGCCAGCACCTCGGCGGCGGCCGCACCGTCGGCGCGGACGTCCTGGACGCCGTGCTCCCAGGCCACCGCGCAGAGCGCACGCAGCGCGTCCACCGTGGGTTCGGGACCGTCCCCGTCGCCGGAGAGCACGAGCGTGCCCCCGTCGACGGCGACGTGCCAGCCGGGTCGCGGCCCGGGGGCCAGCTCGTCCGGTGCACGGGTGAGCGCGGCGAGGTCGGCCCCGATGTGGGTGGGGCGCAGCTCCGGGGCGGCGACGAGCAGGTCCGCGGCACCGCTGACCCCGGTCAGGACCATCAGCGACGGGGCTCCCATGGCGTTGGCACCCTCGATGTCGGTGTCGAGCCGGTCCCCGATGACGAGCGGGGCCCGCGCGTCCCCGGCCCCCTCGCGGAGCAGCCGGGCGGCGGGCTTGCCCGCCACCTGCGGCTGCGCGCCGGTCGCCGTCCGCACGACCTGCACCATCGAGCCGTTGCCCGGCAGCGCACCCCGCTCGGTGGGCAGGGTGGGGTCGACGTTGGAGGCGATCCACAGCGCCCCGGCCCGGACGGCGACGACCGCCTCGGCCAGGATCCGCCATCCCGTGTCGGGCGAGTGCCCCTGGACGACGGCGTCCGCGCCGTCGGCGGCGTCGACGACGGCGAGCCCGCGGGCGCGGACCTCGTCGGCCAGCGCCGAGGTGCCGACGACCAGCACCCGCGCCCCCGGCGGGAGCTGCTCGGCCAGCATCGCGGCCGCGGCCTGCGAGCTGGTGCGGACGTCCTCGACGCGCGCCGGGAACCCGAGCTCGGCGAGGTGCGCGGCGACGTCGGCGGGGCTGCGGGAGGCGTTGTTGGTGACGTAGACCGTGGGCACGCCGCGGTCGGCCGCCCCGAGCACCGCCTCGACGGCCCCCGGGACGACCTCGGGGCCCCGGTACAGGGTGCCGTCGAGATCGGCCAGGAGGACGTCGTGGCGGGACAGCAGGTCGTCGGTCACCGGTCGCCGGCCCCGGGGTCCCGGCGCTGGTCCTGGTCCTGGTCGGTGACGGGTGCAGTCGGGTCCGGCGCGGTGTCGTCCCGTCCGGTCCCGCCCTCCGGGGCCGCGCTGCCGGCGCCCGACGGGCTCTCGGGGTCGGACGGGCCGTCCCCGTCCACGGCGCCCGACGTGGTCCCCCCGGCCGTCACCTGACCGGCGGCGGTGTCGGCCCCGGCGTCCCCGCGGACGTCGTCCGTCCCGTCCTCGCCGGTCCGTTCCTCACGGGTGCCGGCCCCGACGGTCCCGTTCTCGTCGGTCTCGTCCTTATCGGTCCCGTCCTCGTCGGTTCCGTCGACCACCGGGGCCTCGGTCTCGGCGCTGTCGGAGCTGTCAGAGCTGTCGGTGGACGCGGCATCGGAGCGTGCACTGTCGGCATCGGTGCTCGTGGCACCGCCTGCGTCGGTGCCGGTCTCGGTGCCGGTCTCGGTGCCGTGGTCGTCGGCGGCCGGAGGCACGTCCTCCCAGCCGACGGCGAGCTCGTCGTCGGCGCCCTCGAGCTCGTCGCCGGTCAGCTCGGCGATCCGCGCGGCCGCGTCGGTCTCCCGGTGCGCGTCGGCGTCGTGGGCGTGCACGAACCACTGCACGGCCTCCGACTCACGGCCGGCGGCGAGCAGGTTGTCGGCGTAGGCGTAGAACAGCCGGGCGCTCCACGGGTCGCGGCGCGCCGCGTCGAGCTCGGGGACCTGGAGCCCGACGACGGCGGCGTCGGCCTCACCGAGGTCGCGCCGGGCGCCCGCGGCGACGATGAGCAGCTCGATGCGCTCCTCGTGGCCGAGGTCGCGGGCCTCGGGGCTGCGGGCCAGGTCGAGGGCGCGCTCGGGACGTCCGAGGGCGCGCTCGATGTCGGCCATGACGTGCACGTGCCCCGGTCCGCCGCCCATCCGGCGGGCCGCGCGGAAATCGCCGAGAGCCTCGTTCCACTCCCCCGCGTGGTAGGCGACGATGCCGGCGGCCTCGCGGACGACGGCGATCCGCGACGCCCGGCGGCGTGCGTAGCGCACGTGCTCCAGGGCCTGCACGGGGTCCTCGTCGACGAGCAGACCCGCGGCGACGAGGTGCCGCGCCACGACCTCGGCGGTCTCCTTCTGGAGCCCGCGCAGGTCCCGCCGCACACTCGGGTCGAGCTCGGCGGCCGACACCGAGTCCGGCAGGTCCGGCTCGGCGACGAAGGTCCGCTCGGCCGACTCCGGGATCGCCCGGCGCGGACGGTCATCACGGCCACGGTCGTCCCGGCCGCGGTCATCACGGCCACGCTCATTGCGGCCACGGTCGTTCCGACCCCGGTCGTCGCGCCTGCGGTCGTCCCGGCCGGACCGTGGTCCACGGTCGTCCCGGCCGCCACGCGGGCCGCGGTCATCGCGTTCCCGGCGCGGGCCACGGTCGTCACGGTCACGGAGCGGACGACGCTCGTCGCGCCCGGCGGGACGCTCCGCACGGTCCGCGCGGGGACCGTCGGCAACCCCTGCCGTGCCCGCTGCGACCGGGTCGGTCCCGGCACGGTCGACGGCGTCGGCCCCCGCACCGCGGGAGTCGGTCCCGCGAGTGTCCGTCGCCCGGTCGCTGTCGGCCTGGCCGCTGTCGGTCCGGGCGCTGTCGGGTGCGACGGTGCCCGTGCCGCCCGCGTCGTCGGTGCGCTCGTCGCGGCCGGCCGGGGCGCCGTCCGCCGCTGCGGACGACGTGTCCGGTCCCGGGGTGCCGGTACCCGCTGCGGTGGCATCGGAGGTGGCGGCGTCGGAGGTGGCGCCGGTCGACGGTGCAGGCTCGCGATCGTCGTGGACCGGTGTACCGGCCGACGACGGGGTCACGACAGGGGCGTCACCGGCCGGGGTCGACGACGGAGCCGGGTCGGTCTGCACGACGTCCCGGGGCTCCAGGGCCGTGGACCGCTCGGCCGGGCGGCCCTGCGACGGTCGTTCCTCGCGGGCGCGGTACGGGCGCTCCTCCCGGGGCCCGCGGTCGTCGCGGTCGCGGTAGGTGCTGCGCCGTCCCTCGCCGCGGTCGTCACGACCGCGAGGGGCGCGGTCGTCGCGCTCCCGGTAGGGGCGGGCACCGCGGTCGTCACGGCCGCCTGCCGAACGGCCGCCACGGTCGTCGCGGTCGCGGTAGGTGCTGCGCCGGTCCCCGCCGCGGTCGTCACGGCCACGGGGGTCACGGTCGTCGCGACCGCCGAAGGCGCCGCCACGGTCGTCACGGTCCCGGGACGGACGGGTCGGCCGATCCTCGCGGTCGCGGAACGAACGGCCGCCACGGTCGTCGTTCCGCTGCGGACGAGGCCCACGGTCGTCACGGTCCCGGAAGGGACGCGCGCCGCGGTCGCCGGAGGCGCGTGTACCGCGGTCGTCCCGCCCGCCGAAGGAACGGCCACCACGGTCGTCACGGTCCCCGGCCGAGCGACCACCACGGTCGTCGCGGTACGGGCGGCCGCCACGGTCGTCGCGGTCGCGGGCGGGCCGTCGGTCGTCACGGCCCGGGTAGGAGCGGCCACCGCGGTCGTCGCGGTCACCCGTGGGTCGTCCCCCGCGGTCACCGCGGAACGAGCGGCCGCCACGGTCGTCGCGGCCGGAGCCCGGACCACCGGCGCGGCCGTCGCGCTCCCGGAAGGACCGACCGCCGCGGTCGTCGTCACGCTGCGGACGGGGGCCACGGTCGTCGCGGTCCCGGTGGGGACGGCGGTCGTCCCGGCCCGAGGTGGGCCGGCCACCGCGGTCGTCGCGGAACGGGCGGCTGCCGCGGTCGTCGCGTCCACCCCGGAACGAATCACGGCGGTCGGAGCCACCGGACCGACGATCGTCGTCGCGGCGCGGCCCCCGGTCGCGGTTGTCGCCACGGAAGCCGCTGTCGCACCGGCCGGTGTCGCGTCCGCCCCGGTCGGACCAGGAGCGGCCCTCGGTACGACGGTCGTCCGGACGCCCTCGGTCGTCCCGCACACGGTCGCCACTGCTGCGGCCGGCCCGGTCGTCGCGACGCGGGCGGTCGTCGCCGTCACGGCGCCGTCCCCGCTGGTCATCGCCGCGCGACCATCCCGACCCGCTGCGCGAGCCGCGCCCCTCGCCTGCCCGGCCGTTGCCGGGACGTTCCCCGTCCGTCACGTGGTCAGGGTACAAACGAACACCGTCACTTCCGCGGTCAGCGACCGCACTGGGCGAACCGCTCCGCGCAGCGAGGCGGACACGGCTGCAGACATACGAAAAAGGGGAGCCCACAGCGGTTTCTACACCGTTGCGGACTCCCCTTTCAGAGGTTGAATGTCGGCGGCGACCTACTCTCCCACACCCTGGCGAGTGCAGTACCATCGGCGCTGGAAGGCTTAGCTGCCG
>NZ_VRMC01000463.1:0-271 GCF_008369905.1 Pseudonocardia sp. EV170527-09 | reverse complement strand
GAACAGCAGCCTGTAAACTCAAAATTCCGCGTACTTACAGCCAGTCTGGTAGGTACAACTATCGAATTCTTCGATTTTTATATTTATGCCACTGCGGCTGTCATTATTTTTCCGTACCTGTTCTTTCCAGCAAGTACCGATCCAATGACTGCAACCATTCAGTCTTTGGCAACTTTCGCCATTGCCTTTATTGCACGCCCGATTGGCGCTGCACTCTTTGGACATTTAGGTGATCGTATCGGCCGAAAGGCGACCTTGGTTGCAGCTTTGC
>NZ_VRMC01000462.1:0-272 GCF_008369905.1 Pseudonocardia sp. EV170527-09 | reverse complement strand
GTATATAACTTGAAAAAATAATCGTTGATTTAACAACGTTTCTAGCCCCTCGGATTTTATCCGAAGGGCTTTTTTTCTGTTCAGGGGGCAAAAAGGGGGCAGTGTTTATGGTATAATAGAAAAAATACGTGAATTAGAAAGAAATTATGTCTAAAGAAATTGATATTGAGTACTACCACCAGCTAGCCTTACAAAAGCAGAAGGAACACCGTAAAGTTTTAGCCAATTTAAAGAAAAAGCCACCAAAAAATTTAGATAAGATAGCCCAGCAG
>NZ_VRMC01000461.1:0-272 GCF_008369905.1 Pseudonocardia sp. EV170527-09 | reverse complement strand
AAATTACTGTCACCATATAAAAATAGCCCCATATGCCAAATTGAAAGAATGCCAAACCATAAGACAAAGAGATAACGCAGCTTTTGATAACAACGAAGACAAAAATAAAACTGAAATAGTGAAAGGAGATTTAAGCTAAATAAAAATGTGACAGGATATTCATCAGCCCAAAATGTTTGTTTAAAAAACAAAAATAAGGTGAGTTGGCTGACAATACAGAGCAATGTAAAAACACCAATATTTGGACGATACAACCACGGCAGTAATAAAAT
>NZ_VRMC01000460.1:0-273 GCF_008369905.1 Pseudonocardia sp. EV170527-09 | reverse complement strand
TCTCCATACGCAGCCGCACGGACATGACGTGACGATCAGTGCGTGGATCCTCAGACAGTTTCCGTCTGACGGCGTTCGTCGTCGGCAGTGGAAGGCGCTGGTGCACAAACACCGCAAAATGAACCTGTGGATCCAGCCTGGCGGGCACGTCGAACATACCGAGAATCCCTGGCAGGCCCTGGCACACGAGCTTCATGAGGAGACGGGCTACAGCATCGACCAATTGAGCGTTCTGCAGCCCTGGGACCGGTTGCCTGACGGCATACACGACCT
>NZ_VRMC01000459.1:0-273 GCF_008369905.1 Pseudonocardia sp. EV170527-09 | reverse complement strand
ATGGATCGCCTTGACCTGTTCGACGTCATCTCTTCTGCATCAGCAGCTCGCAGCGAGTTAGCCCCTGCCTTGACCCGCCCCGCGCATGACTCAGCCCAGACGATGACTGCCATCGGCCACGCCCACATTGACTCCGCCTGGCTGTGGCCACTGCGCGAAACCCGACGCAAGGTCGCTCGAACAATCTCCAACCAGCTCAACCTCATCGACACCGACCCAGCCCACATCTTTGCCTTCCCAGCCGCTCAGCATTCGGCCTGGCTCGAAGAGGAT
>NZ_VRMC01000052.1:0-43019 GCF_008369905.1 Pseudonocardia sp. EV170527-09 | reverse complement strand
GGACCCTGGCCGACGGCTGGGCCTACGCCCGACTCTATGAGTCGACCCGCCAACGCAACGACGCCCTACCCGGCTGGCTGCACTTCTACAATCACCACCGCGCTCACTCCGCCATCGGCGGCCAGCCACCAGTCACCAGGCTGACCAACCTCCCTGGACATCACACCTAGTGCCCGTGCCCCGGCTCACAGTCCCGGCCGGGAATGGACTGTACCGTCTGGACGGTATAAAGATGTACCGTCTGGACGGTAAAGACGCGTCCGGATCAGGGCACGACGGAACGACGAGTGCAAGGGAGAACGGCGATGTCACGGCCGGAGGTCGGCGCACGGGGCGCGGCGAGGGACAGGGGCGGGCCGGACGCGGCGCCGCTGCCCGGGCTGCGCGCCTGGCTCGCACTCGCGGTGCTCGCCATCCCCACGCTGCTGGTGTCGATCGACAACACGGTGCTCGGCGTGGCACTGCCGGAGCTCTCCGCCGCGCTCCGCCCGGACGCGGCGACGCTGCTGTGGGTCGTCGACGTCTACCCGCTGGTGCTGGCCGGGCTGCTGGTCACGATGGGCACCCTCGGTGACCGGATCGGCCGTCGCCGGCTGCTGATGATCGGCGTCGCCGGCTTCGGCGTGGTCTCGCTGCTCGCCGCGTTCGCGACCTCGGCAGGCCAGCTCGTCGCGGCGCGTGCCCTGCTCGGCGTGTTCGGCGCGATGCTGATGCCCTCCACGCTGGCGCTGCTGCGGTCGGTGTTCCTCGACCGGACCCACCGCAGGCTCGCGCTGGCGATCTGGGCGACCGGGTTCGCCGCGGGCGCCGCACTCGGCCCGATCGTCGGCGGGCTGCTGCTCGAGCACTTCTGGTGGGGCTCGATCTTCGTGATGAGCGTGCCGCCGATGGCGCTGCTGCTCGTCGTCGCGCCGCTGGTGGTGCCGGAGTCGCGGGAGACCGAGCCGGGCCGGCTGGACCTGGTCGGCGTGGTGCTGTCGCTGCTGACGATGGGGTCGCTGGTCCTGGCGCTGAAGCTGGCCGGGTCCGCGGGCGGGGTGACCCCCGCCGTCGTCGCGTCGGTGCTGGTGGGTGTCGCCGCGGGCGCCGCGTTCCTCGCCCACTACCGGCGGCGCGTGCGGCGCGGCCTGGACCCGCTGATCGACCTGGAGCTGTTCGCCCGCCCGGTGCTGCGGCACAGCGCGCTGGCCAACGCCACCACCATGTTCGGTCTCACCGGACTGCTGTTCTTCTCCGCCCAGTACCTCCAGCTGGTCGTCGGGTACTCGCCGCTGCAGGCGGGCCTGATCCTGCTGCCGGGCTTCGTGGTGACGGTCGTGGCCGGGCTCGCCGCCGCGCGGCTGGCCCCCCGGTTCGCGCTGCACCAGCTCGTCGCGACCGGGCTCGCGCTCGTCCTGACCGGTTATGTGGCCTGCCTGTTCCTGCAGGTGGACTCGGCCGTCGTGCTGCTGATGTCGGCCGCGGTGCTGATCGGCGCGGGGATCGGGCTGTCCGAGACCGTCACCAACGACGCGATCCTGGCGGCCGCCCCGCCGGAGAAGGCCGGTGCCGCGGCCGCGGTCTCCGAGACCGCCTACGAGGTCGGTGCGGTGCTCGGCACCGCGCTGATCGGCGGGGTGCTGTCCGCGGTGTACCGGGCGGGCGTCGTGCTCCCCGACGGGACGCCGTCCTCGGCCGGGGAGACCCTCGGCGGGGCGGCGGACGTCGCCACGACGATGCCCGCCGACGCCGCCGCGGCTCTGCTGGCCTCCGCGCGGGAGGCGTTCGTGCACGGGGTGGACGTCGCGTCCGGGACGGCGGCGGTCGTCGTCGCCGTGGTGCTGGTGACGGCCGGGCTCGGCCTGCGTCGTGCGCACCGGGACGTCCTGGCGGCCGGTGCCTCCGCGGTGGACGCCGACGCCGAGCCCGCGGGCGCCCGCCACTGACCGCTCGTCGCGGGGTGTGAGCGACGAGTGACCACCCGTGACGGTCACGGGTGACCGTCCGGCCGCCCGGACGGGTGGTTCCGGCGACGCGCGGCCCCGTCGGCCGCTCGTTCGGCGGATCCGGTGTGCACCGGCTGGTTCACTACGGCTCGTCCGCGACGACCGGCACCGACGATCGGTGCCGGTCGTCGGTGCCGACTCCACACGGGAGACAGCCGTGCCGTACGAGGTGGTCAGCGCCTACACCCTGGTGCTCGGGGAACACCCCGGCGACGTCGTGGAACCCGACCCCGGGGACCCGGATGCCGGGGGTGCCGTCGCCGGTCGTCCGGAGGTCTCGGTCCACACCACCGCCGAGGACGCCTGGCGCGCGCTCGACGCCGGCGTCCGCGAGCGCTGCGGGATGCGGCCCCGGCCACGCCGGGTGATCGCCCCGGACGCCGTCGTGCGGCTCGCCGACGCCTGGCGGGCCGGTGACCCCGGTGCGCGGTACTGGCAGGTGACCGCGCACCGGCTGCCGATCATGGTCCCGGAGCTCGCGCGCTCCGTCGCGTCCGTGCGCTGACCCTTCCGTTCTCGAAAATCCTAAGTGCGTTCCGGGAACGCGTTGAGGCGGTCGCTTCCGGTCTGCGGGTGAATTTCGGCGACGTTTCTCCGAGAATGTCGTGCCGATGTCACGGATCGTCGGCGAATCGGTCACCGGGAACAGGTTGCGTTCGTGTGACATGGCTGTCACCTGGGCGGACATCGCCGTCGTCCGGCGCGTACTGTATCGATTTACATGATCGGTGCTGTGCCTGACCTCTCAACTCCACCCGTGGGTAGCGCACTATTTCGCAGGTAGCCTCGGAAACCACCTTTTCCCGTCTGGGCCCGTCACCGACTCCGGTCGCGGGCCCGTCGTAGTTCCCCCGGGTGGCGGGCCGGGGCCGGCGAGGAGAACAGGACGACATGACTGCAGCGACCGTTCCGGGCACCGACAAGGCACCGACCACCAACCAGGGCGTCGCGGCCTGGGTCCAGGAGATCGCCGAGCTGGCCACCCCGGATCGCGTCGTGTGGTGCGACGGTTCGGACGAGGAGTGGACCCGGCTCACCGACCAGCTGGTCGAGGCGGGGACCCTCACGCGCCTGGAGAAGAAACCCAACTCCTTCTACGCCGCCTCCGACCCCGACGACGTCGCGCGGGTCGAGGAGCGGACCTTCATCTGTACCGAGACCGAGCGCGGCGCCGGCCCGACCAACAACTGGGCCGACCCGGCCGAGATGAAGCGGACCATGACCGAGCTGTACCGCGGCTCGATGAAGGGCCGGACGATGTACGTCGTCCCGTTCTGCATGGGGCCGACCGACTCGGACGACCCGAAGATCGGCATCGAGATCACCGACTCCGAGTACGTCGTGATCTCCATGAAGATCATGACCCGGATGGGTGCGCAGGTCGTCCCGCTGCTCGACGTCGCGGGTGACCGCTGGGTGAAGGCGCTGCACTCGATCGGCGCCCCGCTCGCCGAGGGCCAGGCCGACGTGCCGTGGCCGTGCAACGAGACCAAGTACATCAGCCACTTCCCGGAGACCTGGGAGATCTGGAGCTACGGCTCCGGCTACGGCGGCAACGCCCTGCTCGGCAAGAAGTGCTACGCGCTGCGCATCGCCTCGGCGATGGCCCACGACGAGGGCTGGCTCGCCGAGCACATGCTGATCCTCAAGCTCATCAGCCCGGAGGAGAAGGCGTACTACGTCGCGGCGGCCTTCCCGAGCGCCTGCGGCAAGACCAACCTGGCGATGCTGCAGCCGACCATCCCCGGCTGGCGCGCCGAGACCGTCGGTGACGACATCGCCTGGATGCGCTTCGGTGAGGACGGCCGGCTCTACGCCATCAACCCGGAGTTCGGCTTCTTCGGTGTCGCGCCGGGCACCAACTGGAAGACCAACCCCAACGCGATGCGCACCATCGAGGAGGGCAACGCGCTCTTCACCAACGTCGCGCTGACCGACGACGGCGACGTCTGGTGGGAGGGTCTGGAGGGCGACCCCCAGCACCTCACCGACTGGAAGGGCAACGACTGGACCCCCGAGTCCGGCACCGACGCCGCGCACCCGAACTCGCGCTACACCGTGCCGATCGCGCAGTGCCCGGTCGTCGCGCCGGAGTGGCAGGACCCGAACGGCGTGCCGATCTCGGCCATCCTGTTCGGTGGCCGCCGCAAGACCACGATCCCGCTGGTCACCGAGGCCCGCAGCTGGCAGCACGGCACCTTCATGGGCGCCACGATGTCCTCGGAGAAGACCGCGGCCGCGGCCGGCGGCCTCGGCCAGGTCCGCCGCGACCCGATGGCGATGCTGCCGTTCCTCGGCTACAACGTCGGCGACTACTTCGCGCACTGGGTGAACCTCGGCAAGAGCGCCGACGCCGAGAAGCTCCCGAAGATCTTCTACGTCAACTGGTTCCGCCGCGGCGAGGACGGCCGCTTCCTGTGGCCCGGCTTCGGTGAGAACAGCCGCGTCCTCAAGTGGTGCATCCAGCGCATGGAGGGCACGGCGGCCGCCGTCGACACCCCCATCGGCTTCGTGCCCACCGTGGACCAGATCGACCTCGACGGTGTCGACGCCGAGCGCGCCGACGTCGAGGAGGCCCTCGCGGTCGACGTCGAGGAGTGGAAGGCCGAGATCCCGCTGATCGAGGAGTGGTTCGCCAAGATCGGCGACGACAACCTCCCGACCTCGATCCGCGACGAGTTCGAGGCCCTGAAGCAGCGCCTCGGCGCCTGACCCACCGCGGACCCGGCCGCGCGAGACCCACGGAGCCCCCGCACGCCGTCCGGTGTGCGGGGGCTCCGTGCTGCGCCTGCACGGGGCCCGTGAGGTGGGTGTCCCGGGATCGGGAAGGACGCGGCCGGTCGAGACTCGGTAACGGCGTCCCCGGACCGGTGACAGCGAACGTTGCCCGACGTAACGTTCCCGATCGGGCCGGCCCCACGACGGCGTCGGTCGCGCACGGTGCACGAGCGGGGGACGGCATGGTCACGACGGAGCGACCGGGAGAACCGGGGACCGGGGGGACGGGCACGACCCGTCGTCGCGACCCGAGGCAGATCGCGATCTGGGTCGCGGTGGCGGTGGTGGGCGCGATCGCCTGGTCGATCGTCGCGTTCACCCGCGGCGAGGAGATCTCCGCGGCCTGGCTGGTGTTCGCCGCCGTCGCGTCCTACGCGATCGCCTACCGCTTCTACTCCCGCTTCATCGCCCACCGGGCGCTGCGCGTGGACGACACCCGCGCTACACCGGCCGAACGTCTCGACGACGGGCAGGACTTCCAGCCCACCGACCGGCGGGTGCTGTTCGGCCACCACTTCGCGGCCATCGCCGGCGCGGGCCCGCTGGTCGGCCCGGTGCTCGCGGCACAGATGGGCTACCTGCCCGGCACGATCTGGATCATCGTCGGGGTCGTGTTCGCGGGCGCGGTCCAGGACATGGTCACGCTGTTCTTCTCCACCCGCCGCAGCGGCCGCAGCCTCGGCCAGATGGCCCGCGAGGAGATCGGGCCGGTCGGCGGGACGGCGGCCATCGTCGCCGTCCTCGCCATCATGGTGATCCTGCTGGCGGTGCTGGCGCTGGTCGTCGTCCAGGCCCTGGCCGACTCGCCGTGGGGCACGTTCTCGCTCGCGATGACGATCCCGATCGCCCTGTTCATGGGCTTCTACCTGCGCTACCTGCGCCCGGGGAAGATCATCGAGGTCTCGGTGCTCGGCGTCGCGCTGATGCTGCTGGCCATCGTCGGCGGCGGCTGGGTGCAGAACTCGTCCTGGGGCGAGGTCTTCCACCTGACCGCGAACCAGCTGACCCTCGCGCTGGTGGTCTACGGCTTCGCCGCCTCGGTGCTGCCGGTCTGGATGCTGCTCGCGCCGCGCGACTACCTGTCGTCGTTCATGAAGGTCGGCGTGGTCGTGCTGCTCGCCGCCTCGATCCTGCTGGCCTGGCCGTCGTTGCAGATGGACGCGCTGACCCGGTTCGCCTCCGACGGGCAGGGCCCGGTCGCGGCGGGCTCGCTGTTCCCGTTCGTCTTCATCACCATCGCCTGTGGTGCCCTGTCCGGGTTCCACGCCCTGGTCGCCTCGGGCACGACGCCGAAGCTGATCCAGAAGGAGTCCCAGATCCGGGTCATCGGCTACGGCGCGATGCTCACCGAGTCCTTCGTCGCGATCATGGCGCTGGCCGCGGCCTGCATCCTCGATCCCGGCCTCTACTTCGCGATGAACATGCCCGCGACGGTGCTCGGGCCGACCGTCGAGACCGCCTCCGCCGCGGTGGCGCAGATCGGGTTCACCATCTCCCCGGCCGACCTCACCGCGGCCGCGCAGGCGGTGGAGGAGCACACACTGGTCGGGCGCTCCGGCGGGGCGCCGACCCTGGCCGTCGGGCTGTCGACGGTGTTCTCCCAGGTCCTCGGCGGCGACGCGATGCGCGCCTTCTGGTACCACTTCGCGATCATGTTCGAGGCGCTGTTCATCCTCACCACGGTGGACGCCGGCACCCGCGTCGGACGTTTCATCCTGCAGGACACGATCGGCAACGTGGTGCCGCGCTTCCGCGACACGAGCTGGCGGCCGGGGGCCTGGATCTGCAGCGCCGTCATCGTCGGGGCCTGGGGCTACCTGCTCTACGCCGGCGTCAACGACCCGCTGGGCGGCATCTACCAGCTCTTCCCGCTGTTCGGCATCGCCAACCAGCTGCTCGCCGCCGTCGCACTGGCCGTCTGCACCACGCTGCTGATCCGCTCCGGCCGTGCCCGCTACGCACCGATCACGCTGGTCCCGCTGGTGTTCGACGCCGTCGTCACCCTGACCGCGAGCTACCAGAAGATCTTCTCCGACAACCCCAAGCTCGGGTTCTGGGCCCAGCGCGACCAGTACCAGGCCGCGCTCGACGCGGGGAAGACGAGCCTGGGCACCGCCAGGACCGTCGAGGCGATGCAGAAGGTGGTGGTGAACACGACCGTCGACACCGTGCTCACCGCCCTGTTCGCGGTGCTCATCGTGATCGTCCTGGCCGACTCGGTCCGGGTGTGGGTCGCCGCGCTGCGCGGACGCCCGCTGCCCGGTGGCTCCGAGGACCCGTACGTCGAGTCCCGGATCCAGGCCCCTGCCGGGCTGATCCCCACCCGCTCCGAACGCGAGCTCGCCAGGGCCGGGGGTTCCGGATGAGCCGGCTCCGGGCGTTCTGGACGTTCGTGCGCGAGCTCGCCGGGGAGCGCGACTACGAGCGTTACCTGGCCCATCGGGCGGCCCACCACCCCGGTGCGCCGGTGCTGGGCGAGCGCGAGTTCTGGCGGGAGCGGACCGACCGCCAGGACCGTGTCCCCTCCGCCCGCTGTTGCTGATCGGGTAAATTCACTCTGATGGAGCAGTGTTTGAACTGCCTCGGTCGCTCACTGTGGACAGCGAAGGACGCCGAAAGGGGCGACGTTGCCCGGTCTCGACGAGATCGGCCCAGCGTAGAGCCCTGACCGGTAGCCTTTCGCGGGAAATCGGGGACGTCCACACGGCGATCCCGCACCCGCCGTGTACCCCGAACGGGACACGGCTCCGTCGCTCCTCGTGACGGCGGCCGGTCGGTCCCGGCCGGACGATCGCGGCGGAGGCGGAACACCGGGCCGTCCACGGCGATACACACCGTGAACGTCGTCCCCGGGGCGACGACACGGGTACGGCGGAGGTGTGAGACGAGATGCTGGACGTCCGGGTGTCCGAGGACACGGACATCGACGCGCTCGTCGCGTTCGTCGAAGGGCTGGCGTCGGCCGGCCGCGGCGGAGGGGCACCGCGGGCGGCGGCGGCGCGGATCACCGCCGAACTGCGCGCCGGCCGGGTGCCGGCCGGTCTGCGGACCCTGTCGACCGCGCTGGGGGCCGCGGCCCCGCCGCGCTCCGAGGAGGACCCCGCCCACCCGTCGACACTGCTCGGCGTGGTGGCCGAGGAGCCGCTCGTCGTGCTCTCCGACAGCAGCCCCGGTGAGCTCGCCAGGGCGCTGGCCGAGCTGACCGGCTACGGCATGCGCGTCCTGCTGACCGGTGCGTCCGCCGAGCGGGTCGCCGCGGTGCACGACTCGCTGCCGGTGAGCGTGGAGGGCAGGGTCGCCACCTCGTTCCCGGAGCTGCCGGTCCGCGAGCTGCAGCGGCTGCGCCGCCTGCTGGCCCGGGTCGGCGCGGACCGCACCGCCCGGCGCGGCCAGCGCCTTCCCGCCGCCGACGGCATGCCCGACCCGGCCGACGTCGCGGGCTGCTGCGAGCGCGCCGCACGGGTCGTGGCCGGCGCCGAGACCGGCGAGGCCCGGATCGTGCCCGGTCTGCTGCGCGACCTCGACGCCGCCCGGCGCGGGGCCGTCACCCAGGTCTCCCGGTGCGTCCTGGGCTCGCTGGAGGCCATCGCCGCGGCCCCGGACGCCGAGCGGCTGCGCGAGGTCGTCGGTCGCCTGGTCCACCAGGGACTGCGCACCGAGTTCGAGGCGCTGCAGGCGCACGCGGCCCGCCAGCGCGACGACCGCGCCCGGCACGCCGCCGGTCCCACGGTCGAGATCGTGGAGCCGCTGCCCCAGGGCGGCGCCGACCTCGTCCGCCGCTACCTGGACTTCCTCGACTCCGGCGGCCGGACCCGGTCCTACTTCCGCCCGCAGGAGCAGAAGGACGCCGAGCCGCACCTGCGCCGCTTCCGCGTCGGCGGGGAGGCCCCGCAGACCTACGACCACGTGGTCGCGATCGTCCGGCACCTGGACCTGGCCCGCCGCGACGACGAGATCGCGCGGCTGTGCGCGGTGCTGGGCCTGCCGATCCCGCGGGACCCCTCCGAGCTGCCCGCGCTCACCGACACCCTGGACCGGGTGGCGGCGACCGCCCGGTCGGTCGGCGCGCTGCGCCACGACGTGCTGTTCCTGCAGCAGGACTCCCCGGTCTCGGTGCCGGACCTGGCTGCCGCCGAGCGGGTCGCCCGCGCGATCGTCGACTACGACGAGCACGGCGACCCCGCCGAGGCCACCGACGAGCTGGAACGCCTGGCCGCCACCTGCGCCGACCGGGTGCCCCACAGGGCACGGGCGCCGGAGCACGACGCCGTCGTGGACGCGCTGCGGGCACACGACCCGCAGGCCTACGCCGACGCGCTCGAGGAGCTCGACCGTGCCCGGCGCGAGGTCGCCGACCGCGACGAGCTGGACCGGCTGCTCGGCGAGCTCGCCCGGACCCACCCGCAGCTCGCCGAGACCTGGGCGGCCGACGCCGGCCGTGGCGTCCCGGGCTTCGGCCTGGTCGTCTGCGAGCCCCTCGACGACGTCCTCGGCGCGCTGCCCCCGGCGGACACCGCCGACCTGGTGGTCGTGCTGGGTGCGGGCGCGATGCAGGCCGACGGGCTGCTGCTGACCGCGGCGGCGCCGCGGATGCTCGCCGTCGTCGGGGACGAGCCGCGGGCCGCCTCGTCCGGGACGACCCTGCTCGAGGTGCTGAACCAGGCCTCGGCGCGGTTCCTGCGCGGCACCGGGGACCGCACCGCCGCCGTGCGGCCGGGCCCCGGGTCCCCGGTCGTGCCGCCGCCGTCGTCGGTCCCCGCCGCCCGGACGGCCGCGGAGGCACCGGAGCTCCCGGTCACCGTCCCGGTGCAGGCCGGACAGGCCGGCGCCCACGAGACCGTCGACCCGTCGGTGCCCGCGCCGCGCCCGGCCCCGCGCGTGTCGGACACGACGCCGCACGACGACGAGCCGTCCCGCCCGTCGACGCCGTCGGCAATGGCACCGGGCCCGCGCCCGGCCGTCACGGGCGGCCGGGACGACTGAGCGTCAGCTGCTCGCGCGGAGCGTCTCGGCGACCCGCGCGAGCAGCACGAACGGGTCGGTGTCCGGCGGCCCCGCCGGCCGCCAGCGCTGCCCCGAACCGGGGTCGGCGACGCGGTACAGCGTCCAGCTGCCCGGCCCGGGGTCGTCGACCCGCAGCTGCGCCAGTGCCGTCGACGACCACGCCGCACCCAGCTCCGGGAACGTGGGCGGCCGTCGGTCCAGGATCGTGACGGTGTTGCCGGCGGTGGTGTAGGCGATCCGGCGCCGGTCGCTCTCGCCGTCGGGTACCTGCTCGGTGCACCAGGTCGCGAGCTGCGTGCGGACCTGCTCCGGGACTCCCATGGCGCGACATGGTCCCCGATCGGGCCGCGCGTGCGGAAGAGCCGTCTCCGTCGGAGGTCGTAGGCCGCACTGCCGACCTGCGCCCGATGTGCCGGGGGCCCGTTCCGGCGAGGCTCGACGACATGATCACCGTACGCCGGACCGGCGGCCCGCCCCGCCGCAGCGCCGCCACCGTCGCCCTGCTCGTCATCCTGGTCGCGGCCCTGGTCGGTCGCTGTGCGGCCCCGGCCGCCCCGGCCTCCGACCCGGCTCCGCGGACGGCCGTCCCGACCGCCCCGCTCACCGCCACCGACGTCGGCGCCTGGCTGGACGGCCTCGTCCCCGCCGCGCTCGACCGGAGCGGGATCGCCGGGGCCGCGGTCACCGTCGTACGCGACGGGCAGGTGCTCGCCGCCCGCGGCTACGGCTCGGCCGGACCGGGCAGGCCGGTCGACCCCGCCCGGACGCTGTTCCGGGTCGGGTCGGTGTCGAAGGTGGCCACCGCGGTCGCCGTGCTGCAGCTCGCCGACCGCGGCCTGGTCGACCTCGACGCCGACGTCCGCCGCCATCTCGACATCGACGTGCCGATGCCGCGCGGCCCGGTGACCCTGCGGAACCTGCTGAGCCACACCGCGGGCTTCGAGGAGCAGATCCGCGGGCTCATCCGCAACGGGCCGGGTGGACCGTCGCTGCGGGAGTTCCTCGCCACTGACCCGCCCGAGCAGGTCAGCGCCCCCGGCACCGTGCCGTCGTACTCCAACTACGGCTACGGCCTGGTCGGGCACGTCGTCGAGCGGGTCACCGGCGAGCCCTTCGAGCGCTACGTGCAGCGCGAGGTGCTCGACCGCGCCGGGATGACGACCGCGACCTTCGACCAGCCGCTGCCCGCGGCCGCCGCCGCGGCGATGTCGGACGGCCACACCAGCGTCGACGCCCCGCCGATGCCGTTCGAGTTCGTCAGCCCGGCCCCGGCGGGGTCGCTCAGCGCGTCGGCCACCGACATGGGCCGGTTCGCCTCCGCCCTGCTCGGCGCACCCGGTTCGACCCCGCTACTCTCCCCCGCCGCGTGGGCACTCATGCAGCGCCCGGCGCTGGGTCCGGACACCCTCGGCGCGCTCGCCGACGGCCCGCGGATGGCACTCGGGCTGTTCGACGAGAGCCGCAACGGCCACCTCGTCCTCGGCCACGGCGGCGACACCCAGTGGTTCCACTCGCACCTGCAGCTGTACCCGGCCGAGCGGATCGGCGTGTTCGTCACGACGAACAGCAGCGGTCGCGGCGGCGCGGACACCCTGGAGCTGCGGCGCGCGGTGACCGAGGGGTTCACCGACCGCTACCTCCCCGGCCCGGCGGGCCCGGCGTCTGCTCCGGACGCGGGCACCCCGGCCAGGGCCGCCGCGATCGCGGGGACCTACGAGTCGGCCCGGCGGTCGGAGAGCACCTTCATGGGGGCGATGAACCTGCTGGCCCAGATGCGCGTGGCGGCCCGGCCGGACGGCACGCTGCTGGTCTCGCCCGCCCCGAACGACGTCCGCCCCGCCGCCTACGCCGAGGTCCGGCCCGGGTTGTGGCGGGAGGTCGGCGGGCAGCGGCTGCTGACCGTGCGCACCGACGCCGACGGCCGGGTCACCGCGCTGGGCCACGACGCGGCGTTCACCGAGCTGCCGGTCGGCCCGCTGCGTGACGCGACGCTGCTCGGCACGGTGCTGGCCGGCTCGGTCGTGGTGCTCCTCGGTGCGCTCGTCGCCCGGCCGGCGGGGGCGCTGTGGCGCCGCCGGTACGGCGTCGTCGTCGCGACCCGGCCGCGGGCCGACCGGGTCGCGCACGGTCTCACCCGGGCCGCGGCGCTCGCGGCGCTCGTCGCGCTCACGGGCTGGGTGGTCTCGGTGCTCACGATCGCGTCGCTGGGCGATGTGCCGCTCCCGGTGCTGCGCGGGCTCCAGGTGCTCCAGTGGATCGGGGTGGTGGGCGTGCCCGTCGCGGCGGCCGGGGTGGTCACCGCACTGCGCGCCAGGGCCGGCGGGTGGCCGGTGACCGGCCGGGTGATGCTCCTGCTCGCGCTGGCCGGCATCGCGGTGGTGGCGGTCGTGGCGGGCCTGCTGCTGCCGAGCCTCACCTACTGAGCCCTACGATCACCCCACCCGAGGCCGGAGACCCCATGCACCCGCACCCCGAACCGCCACCCCGCACGGTCGTGGAACGGCTCGACGCCCGGCTCACCGCGCTCGGCCTGGCCGGACCGCGACGCCGCGACGTCGCGCTGGCGGTGCTCGTCGCGGCCGGGACGCTCGCGGTGGTCACCCCGGTGGTGCTGGCACCGGGCCCGGCCGCGGAGCTGGGCCTCGCGCCGGGCACGGTGGCGCTGGCACTCGGGGTGGTGACCGTGCAGAACCTGCTGCTGGCGCTGCGCCGCACCGCCCCCGCGGTCTGTCTGGCGCTGACGGTCGGGCTGGGGCTGGTGAACGTCGTCCTGATACCGGTGGGCGCGGCGCTGCGCGGCCCGGCGACGGCGATCGCGGCCGGCACCTGCGGGTCGCGGCTCCCGGTGCGCCGGGCCGGGGCCCTGGTCGGCGCCGCGGCGGTCGTCGAGACGGCCGTGGTGCTCACCGGGATCGCGGTACGCCCGTCCGGCGACGCGCTGCTCGGCGCGGGCGGGCTGGTCGTCTCGCAGGTGCTGTCGGCGGTCCTGGTCTACGGCGGCCCGCTGCTGCTGGGTGTGTACCTGCGGACCCGGCGGCGCTACGCCGAGCTGGACCGGGTGCACACCGCCGGTGTCGTCGCGGCGTACCGGGAACGGGCGGACGCCGCCGTCGCCCGGGAGCGGGCCCGGATGGCCCGCGAGCTGCACGACGTCGCCGCGCACCACCTGTCGGCGATGGTGGTGCAGGCCGCGGTGGTCGAGCGGCTGGTGGACCGGGACCCGGACGAGGCGCGGCGGACGGCATCCCGGCTGCGGGAGCAGGGTCGCCGCACCCTGCAGGACCTGCGTCTGGTCGTCGGGGCGCTGCGGGAACCGGGGGCGGGCGGCGCCGAGGCCGACACCCCGGTGCCCGGCCTCGCCGAGCTCGACGGGCTCGTGGAGCAGGCCCGGGAGCTGGGCGGTCCGGTGGAGCTGGTCCGGCGCGGGGACCCGGGCGAGCCGTCCCCGGTCGCCGACGTCACCTGCTACCGGGTGGTGCAGGAGGCACTGGTCAACGCCCGTGAGCACGCTCCCGGCGCCCCGGTCCGGGTGACGGTGACCCACACCGACGACCGGGTCGCCGTCGAGGTCGTGAACGGGCCCGCGCGCGGCACCCCGGCGCCCTCCGCCGACGCCCCGGGCACCCGCGGGTTCGGGCTGGCCGGGATGCGCGAGCGCGCGCAGCTGGTCGGCGGGACGTTCTCCGCGGTCCGGACCGGCGACGGCGGCTGGCAGGTCCGCCTGGTCGTCCCGCACGACCGCGGCCCGGAGACCGGAGGGGGACGCGCGTGATCAGGGTGGTGCTGGCCGACGACCAGGCCGTCGTCCGGGCCGGGTTCCGGATGTTCCTGGAGCTGGCCGGCGACGTCGAGGTCGTCGGCGAGGCGGCGAGCGGGCCGGAGGCCGTGGCGCTGGCGCGCGCACCGGCCCGACGTGGTCTGCATGGACGTCCGGATGCCCGGCGGGAACGGGCTCGTCGCGACCCGGGAGATCACCGGCCTCGACGACCCGGTCCCCGCGGTCCTCGTCGTCACCACCTTCGACCTCGACGACTACGTGTTCGGCGCGCTGGAGGCGGGCGCGAGCGGGTTCGTCCTCAAGGACACCCACCCCGACGACCTCGTCGACGCCGTCCGCCGTCTCGCCCGCGGCGACGGGCTGATCGACCGGGCCGTCACCCGCCGGGTGATCGCCGAGTTCGCGCGGCGCCGCCCCGCCCCGGACGCCGCGCCCGACGGCGGGGTCGCCCCGCTGACGCCGCGGGAGACCGAGATCGTGCGGATGCTGGCCCGCGGGCTCTCCAACGCCGAGATCGCCGAGGAGCTGGTCGTCGAGACGTCGACGGTGAAGTCGCACCTGGGCCGGGCGATGGCGAAGATCGGCACCCGGGACCGGCTGCAGACCGTCGTGTGGGCCTATCGGACGGGGGTCGCGGCGCCCGATCCCGACTAACGTCCGGGGCATGGCACAGCACGAGGTGAGCAGGTTCGGGCACGTCGACCTCGACGGTCTCCCGCCGGACCTGGCGGAGCGGATCGGCGCGATCGCCGAGCGCTCCGGGTTCGTCCCCAACGTGTTCCGGGCCCTGGGCCGGCGCCCGCGGGAGCTGCGGGCGTTCCTGGACTACCACGACGCGCTGATGGACTCCGACGACGGACTGTCCAAGGCCGAGCGCGAACTGGTCGTCGTCGCCACCTCGGGCGCCAACAACTGCACCTACTGCGTCGTCGCGCACGGGGCGATCCTCCGGATCCGGTACAAGGACCCGGAGATCGCCGACCGCGTCGCGACCAACCCCTACGCGGTCGAGCTGTCGGAGCGCGAGCGCGCGATCGTCGACCTGGCCCTGCTGGTCGCACGGAGCTCGGAGTCGCTGACCGAGGCCGACCTCGACGACGCCCGCGCCGCGGGCCTGACCTCCGACGAGATCTGGGACGTCGGCGCGATCACCGCCCTGTTCGCGATGTCGAACCGGCTCGCGCACCTGACCGCCCTGCGCCCCAACCCGGAGTTCTTCCTGATGGGGCGCATCCCCCGCGGTTAGAGCACCTTCGACAGGAACGCGCGGGTGCGCTCCTCCTTCGGGTCCGACAGCACCGCGCGCGGGTCACCGGACTCGACGATCCGGCCGTCGTCCATGAAGACCAGCGCGTCGCCGACCTCGCGGGCGAAGCCCATCTCGTGGGTCACGACGACCATCGTCATGCCCTCGCGGGCCAGCTCGCGCATCACGTCGAGCACCTCGCCGACCAGCTCCGGGTCCAGCGCCGAGGTCGGCTCGTCGAACAGCATCAGCTTCGGCCGCATCGCCAGCGCCCTGGCGATCGCCACGCGCTGCTGCTGCCCGCCGGACAGCTGCGCGGGGTAGGCGTCGGCGCGGTCGCCGAGCCCGACCCGGGTGAGCAGCTCGACCGCCCGCTCGCGCGCGGTCGCCCGGGACTCGCGGCGCACGACGACCGGCGCCTCCATCACGTTCTCCGCCGCGGTCCGGTGCGGGAACAGGTTGAACCGCTGGAACACCATGCCGACCTCGCGGCGCTGGCGGCCGAGCGCGGAGTCGCGGAGCCGGTAGAGCTTCCCGTTCTCCTCGCGCAGCCCCATCAGCTCGCCGTCGACCCACAGCCGTCCGGTGTCGATGGTCTCCAGATGGTTGATGCACCGCAGCAGGGTCGACTTGCCCGAGCCGGACGGCCCGATCACGCAGCACACCTGCCCCGGCTCGACGACGAGGTCGACGCCGCGCAGCACCTCGACGTCGCCGAAGCTCTTGCCGACCGACTCGGCTCGCACCATCGGGGTCACGAGGTCTTCCCTCCGGTCCGGAACGAGAACAGCCGCACCAGCGGGGTCGCCTCGGTGACCGCACCGGCCACGCCGCGGCCGTAGCGACGTTCGACGACACGCTGTCCGGCGGTGAGCAGCGAGGTCAGCAGCAGGTACCAGGCCGCGGCCACGATGAGCAGCGGGATGGTCTGGAAGTTCGTCGAGTAGATCCGCTGCACCGAGGTGAGCAGGTCGGTGTAGCCGATGACGACGACCAGCGACGTCGTCTTCAGCATGCCGATCGTCTCGTTGCCGGTCGGCGGGATGATCACCCGCATCGCCTGCGGGAGGACGACCCGGCGCAGGGTCTGCGCGCGGGTCATGCCGAGTGCTCCGGCGGCCTCGCTCTGGCCCTGGTCGACCGACTGGATGCCACCGCGCACGATCTCGGCCATGTAGGCGGCCTCGTTCAGCCCGAGGCCCAGCAGACACGCCAGGAACGGCGTGATCAGCGAGTTCGTGTCGAACACGACGAACTCCGGGCCGAACGGGATGCCGAGCGACAGGTTCGGGTAGAGCGAGGAGAGGAAGCTCCAGAACAGCAGCTGGGCGATCAGCGGGGTGCCGCGGAACAGCCACAGGTAGACCCCGGACACCCCGGACAGCACCGGGTTCGGCGACAGCCGCATGACCGCCAGCCCGATCCCGCCGACGATGCCGATCAGCATCGACAGCACGGTCAGGACCAGGGTGTTCGCGAGCCCGTTCAGCACCGGGCCGGCGAACAGGTACTGGGCGACCACCGGCCAGCCGAAGTTCTCGTTGGTCAGCAGCGAGTTGACCAGCATCGCGCCCAGGACCGCGAGCACCGCGATCGCGACCCACCGTCCGGGGTGCCGGACCCCGATCGCGTCGTGGGGCTCGGGTCGGGCCCCGGTGGTCGCCGGCTCAGCCACCGTTCACCGAGGACGTGGGGATCGCGCCGTTGCCGACGTTCCACTTGTCGAGGATCCGCTTGTAGGTGCCGTCGTCGATCAGCGACTGGACCGCTCCCTGCACGGCCTGCGCGTACTGCCCGTCGTTCTTCTTCAGCGCGATGCCGTACGGCGCGGTGTCGTAGGGCTGCCCGACGACCTCGACCGCACCGTTGGTGGTGGTCTGTGCGTAGGCGGCGACCGGGGAGTCGGCGAGCATCGCGACGATCCGGTTCGAGTTCAGCGCGAGCGTCACGTCGGTCTGCGCCTGCAGCTCGGTGATCTGGATGGCCGGCTTGCCCTCGTCGGTGCACTTCTTGCTGCGGGCCTGCACGTCCTCGACCTGCACGGTGCCCTGCTGGACGCCGATCGCCTTGCCGCAGAGGTCGTTCGGGTCGATCCCGTCCGGGTTGCCCTTGCGGGTCGCCAGGCTGGTGCCCGCGGAGAAGTAGCTGACCATGTCCAGGACCTGGGTGCGCTCGGAGTTGACGGTGAACGAGGAGATGCCCGCCTCGTAGCGGCCGCCCGTGATGCCCGGGATGATCCCGGAGAACTGGCTCTGCTCGAACCGCGCGGTCAGGCCGAGCTTCTGGGCGACCGCGGTGCCCAGGTCGACGTCCATGCCGATGATCGTCGTGCCGTCGGGCGCGGTGAACTCGTTCGGCGGGTAGGTCGGGTCGGTGCCGACGACCCACGTGCCGTCCCGCTTGACCTCGTCGGGGACGAGGGCGGCGAGCCGGTCGTCCTTGGCGACGGCCGGGATCGGGGCGTCGGTACCGGTGGCTCCGGCGGAGCCGCCTCCCCCGCTGCCGTCGCCGCCGGCACCACAGCCGGTCAGGACCAGTGCGGTCAGTGCGGTCAGTGCGATCCCGGTCAGGGAGCGGACACTGCGGGTCCTCGCGGTCGTCATGCGGTTGCCTTCCAGATGATGCCGGGTCGAACGGCGGGGATCCTGCCACTTGGGGAGTGGTTCCCGCCGCCTGGCGGCCGATCCGTTACGTGCTCGTCCCATGACCGCCGCGAGCCCGCGCCGGTCCGCGCACGTTCGCCTACTGTTGGTGCGACGACCGGGCGTCGCGGCACCGACGCGGCGCCCCACCGTCACGGAGGTCCTCGACGATGTCGTTGTTCCGCAGGCTCACCGTTCTGGCCGGCGCGGTGGAGGCCGCCCGCCGCTACGCCCGTTCCCACCCGGACCAGGCGGGCAAGGCCCTCGACTCCGCCGCCCAGTTCGTCGACAAGCAGACCAAGGGCAAGTACACGAACCAGATCGCCGGCGCCGCCCGCAAGGCCAAGGACGCCGCGGGCATCCCGCAGCCCGGCTACGGCTTCGGCTCGCCGGGCACCACCCCGCCCGCTCCGCCCCGCGCGGCCGCCGGGAACCCGCCGTACCCGGCGGGCGGTGCCGACACCCCGACGCAGCGCACCCCGCAGCAGCCCCCGGCGTTCCCGCCGCCGAACCCGGAGCGTCCGCACGGCGCCTGACCTCCTTCCACGACGGTCCCGGCCGGGCGCCGGGGCCGTCGTATGTGGACGTCCGACGGTCCGTCGTCCAGGCGTCGACCTGCGGGGCACCGGTTCTCCTCGGGGTCGGTGACGTGCCAGGATCGGCGGTGACGCGCCTGCGCGTCCCGGGGCCGCACCACCCGCACGGGCCCGGAGCCGACGCTCCCGGGCGCGACCCCGCCCGGTGCGACCGAGGAGGTCTGCCGTGGACGAACCCCAGGCGTGGATACCGACCGATCCGCGGTCGCGGCCCAGCCACGACCAGGTCGTCGCGGGGCTGAAGGGCGTCGACGAGGGCGGGCCCGAGCTCGTCCAGCTGCTCACCCCCGAGGGCGAGCGGGTGCCGGACGAGCGGTTCGACCGCTACGTCGCCGACATCACCGCCGAGGACCTGCGGTCGCTCTACCGCGACCTCGTCCTGGTCCGGCGCGCCGACCGCGAGGGCAACTCCCTGCAGCGCCAGGGCGAGCTCGGCCTCTGGGTGCCGCTGCTCGGCCAGGAGGCCGCGCAGGTCGGGTCCGGCCGCGCGCTCGCGCCCGAGGACATGTGCTTCCCCAGCTACCGCGAGCACGGCGTCGCCTGGTGCCGCGGGGTCGACCCGACCGAGCTGCTCGGCATCTTCCGGGGGACCGACCACGGGACCTGGGACCCGGTCGCGACCCGGTTCCACCCGTACACGATCGTCATCGGCAATCAGTGCCTCAACGCCACCGGCTACGCGATGGGCCAGCGCTTCGAGTCCAAGGTGGGCGGCAGTGTCGCTGGTGTCGGCACCGCCGACGGTGATACGGGTGAGGCCACCATCTGCTACTTCGGCGACGGCGCCACCAGCCAGGGCGACGTGCACGAGGGCTTCGTCTGGGCCGCCGCCTACGACGCGCCGCTGGTCTTCTTCTGCCAGAACAACCAGTGGGCGATCTCGGTGCCCGCGGAGCGCCAGACCCGGGTGCCGCTCTACCAGCGCGCCCGCGGCTACGGCTTCCCCGGCGTCCGGGTGGACGGCAACGACGTCCTGGCCTGCCTCGCCGTCACCCGCTGGGCGCTCGACGAGTGCCGCACCGGCAACGGCCCGGTGCTGATCGAGGCGTTCACCTACCGGATGGACTCCCACACCACCTCCGACGACGCGACCCGCTACCGGCTCGCCGACGAGGTCGAGCTGTGGAAGCTCAAGGACCCGATCGAGCGGGTGCGGGTGCACCTGGCCCGGCGGCACGGCGTCGGCGCCGACTTCTTCGACGCCGTCGAGGCCGAGGCCGACGCGCTGGGCGAGCGGATGCGGGCCTTCTGTCGGGCGATGCCCCAGCCCGGCCCGGAGCGGATGTTCTCCCAGGTCTACGCCGAGCCGTCGCCGACGGTGGAGCGCCAGCGCGAGGAGTTCCTGGCCTACCACGCGTCGTTCGCCGACCAGGAGGGCTGATCCGTGCCGACCACGATGGCCAAGGCGCTCAACGACGGGCTGCGTGCCGCGATGGAGCGCGACCCCAAGGTGCTCGTCATGGGCGAGGACGTCGGCCGGCTCGGCGGCGTCTTCCGCATCACCGACGGGCTGCAGAAGGACTTCGGCGAGCAGCGCGTGCTCGACACTCCGCTGTCGGAGTCCGGGATCATCGGCGCCGCGATCGGACTCGCGGTGCGCGGGTTCCGCCCGGTCTGCGAGATCCAGTTCGACGGGTTCGTCTTCCCCGGCTACGACCAGATCGTGTCCCAGCTGGCGAAGCTGCGGTACCGGACGCAGGGCCGGGTGCCGGTGCCGGTCGTCGTCCGGATCCCCTACGGCGGCGGGATCGGTGCCGTCGAGCACCACTCCGAGTCGCCCGAGTCGTTGTTCGCGCACGTCGCGGGCCTCAAGGTGGTCACCTGCTCGAACCCGGCCGACGCGCACTGGATGATCCAGCAGGCGATCGTCTCCGACGACCCGGTGATCTTCTTCGAGCCGAAGCGCCGGTACTGGGAGAAGGGCGAGCTCGACGCCGCCACCGACCTGGGCTCGGCCTTCCCGCTGCACGCCTCGCGCGTGGTGCGGCCGGGCTCGACGCTGACCGTCGCGACCTACGGGCCGATGGTGCGGACCTGCCTCGACGCCGCCGGGGCGGCCGCCGAGGAGGGCCGCGACCTCGAGGTGATCGACCTGCGGTCGCTGTCCCCGCTCGATCTCGGCCCGGTCGCGGAGTCGGTGCGCCGCACCGGACGGCTGGTCGTGGTGTCCGAGGCGCCCCCGGAGGCGTCGGTGACCTCGGAGGTCGCCGCCCGGATCCAGCAGGAGTGCTTCTTCTCGCTGGAGGCGCCGGTGCTGCGCGTGACCGGCTTCGACACGCCCTACCCGCCGTCGCGGCTGGAGGAGGAGTACCTGCCGGACCTGGACCGGGTGCTCGACGCCGTCGACCGTTCCCTGGCCTGGTGAGGAGGAGCACATGCGTGAGCACTTCAAGCTGCCCGACGTCGGCGAGGGGCTGACCGAGGCCGAGATCGTCACCTGGCGGGTGGCGCCCGGGGACACGGTCGCGGTCAACGACGTCATCGTGGAGATCGAGACGGCGAAGGCGGCCGTGGAGCTGCCCTCGCCGTGGGCCGGGACGGTCGGTGAGCTGCTGGTCGAGCCGGGCGCGACCGTCGCGGTGGGGACGCCGATCATCGCGATCGACACCGCTGGGTCCGTGCCCGACGCCGATGCCGGAGCCAAGATCGGTGAAGCGGGCAAGGACGGGCGGATCGCGACGCTCGTCGGGTACGGGCCGCGGCAGGGCTCCGCGCGGCGACGGCCCCGGCGCGATCCCGCGGCCGCTGATCCCGCCGCATCCGCCTCCGCTCCCGCCGCATCTGCCTCCGCCGCTGCGCCCGCCGGCTCCGTGATGCCGGCCGCCTCCGCCGAGCCCCCCGCCGGAGGCTCCGGGAGCAGTGCTGCACCGGGGACGGCCCCGGCGCCCGAGCAGGCCGCTCCCGCGACCTCCACCGGTCTTCCGGACGGTGCCGCCCCGGGCGCCGAGGGCGACGGTGTGGGGCCGCGGGCCGCGCAGGTCCCCCTCGCCCCACCGCCGGTCCGCCTGCTCGCGCGGGAGCTGGGCGTCGACCTGCGGACCGTGACGGGGACCGGGCGCGACGACCGGATCACCCGTGAGGACGTGCACGCCGCCGCGACGGGTGCCGGGCTCACGGAAGCCGGGAACGACGCCGGGAACGACGCCGGGAACGACGCCGCGATCGACGGCCGCGACACCGAGGCATCCGCTGCCGGGGAGTCGGCGGGGGCTCCGGCCGGGTCGGGCGCGAGCGCCACCACCACCCGACCCACCGAGGACCGGCGCGAGCCCATCCGCGGCGTCCGCAAGGCCACCGCCGCGGCGATGGTCGCGAGCGCGTTCACGGCGCCGCACGTCACCGAGTTCCTCGACGTCGACGTCACCGAGACGATGGCCCTGCGCGACCGGCTGCGGGCCTCGCGCGAGTTCGCCGGGGTCAAGCTGACCCCGCTGGCGTTCGTCGCGAAGGCCGCCTGCCTGGCCGCCGCGCGGACCCCGGCGATCAACGCCAGCTGGGACGAGCGCGCCGGCGAGATCGTCTACTACGCCCGCGTCCAGCTCGGCATCGCCGCCGCGACGCCGCGCGGGCTCGTCGTCCCCAAGATCCGCGACGCGGACACCCTCACCCTGCGCGGCATGGCCGACGCGCTCACGACGCTCACCGACACCGCACGGGCGGGCCGGACCGCCCCGGCCGACCTGGTCGGTGGCACGTTCACCATCACCAACGTCGGTGTGCTCGGCGTCGACATCGGGACGCCGATCATCAACCCCGGCGAGGCCGCGATCCTCGCCGTCGGGTCGATCAGGCCCGCCCCGTGGGTCGTCGACGGCGAGCTGGCCGTGCGCACCGTGTGCCGGCTGGCGTTGTCGTTCGACCACCGCCTCGTCGACGGGGCCGAGGGCTCGCGGTTCCTCGCCGACGTCGGCGCGCTGCTGCACGACCCCGGGGTCGCCCTCACCTGGTGACCTGGGGAGATCATCCGAGTGCCCCCGGAGATCGATCCGGGGAATTCGGGCGATCCGGGAGCAGAACGGCGTGCCCGTGCGTTGTACGGGCATGCCGTTCGTGCTGCTCTACGTCGTGCTCGAGATCGTCGCGCTCGCCGGGCTGATCGCGTGGATCGGGCTGGGCTGGACCCTGTTGGTCCTGCTCGCCGGATCCGTGCTCGGGCTCCTGCTCGCCCGCCGGGAGGGCCTCCGCGCCGCCCGCGCGCTCGCCACCGCGGTGCAGCGCGGGAAGCTGGCGCACGAGGAGGCGACCGACGGGCTGCTCGTTGCCGTCGGCGGCATCCTCATCTTCCTGCCGGGCCTCATCACCGACGTGCTCGGTCTCGCCCTGGTGTTCCCCCCGACCCGGGCCCTGGTCCGGCGTCGCATGGTGAGCGCCGCCGAGCGGGCCGCACCGGGTCTGCGCACCGCGCGGATCCGCTACGGCGCCACCGTGGTGGAGGGGGAGACCGTCACCGAGCCGCGCACGGCGAGCGTGTACCCGCGCATCGCCGGTCCCGCCGCGGGCACCGGCCCGGTCGTCGAGGGCGAGGTCGTGGACGGTCCCGACCGCACCTGACCCGACTCCGGACGGGCCCGGGAGCAGGTGGTGGACGGCGGGGACGTTCGGGGGCGTCCCCGCCGTCCTTCTCACCAGCCGGGGCGCGCCCCTGCGAGCAGAGTGCGCAGGCTCTCCAGCCTCCGGCGACGCAGCGTGATCGGCTTCATCCGCAGCGTGGAGTGATGCATCCGGTCGGCGCGGTGCCGTCCTCGGTGTCGACCCACGGCGCTCTCCTCCCGGGCGTAGTCACGTGCGACAGGGTGGTGCACACCGCAGAGTGTTGCTGGTCAGCAGCGGTCGCGGAAGGTCGCGGGGTATGGGCCACCGGATCGTGACGACGACGCGGGCATTCACCGGCCGCACTCGCACGGTGCGTTCGCGACGGACCCCACGGGCGATGCCGGAACCGGCCCGGACGGGCAGTGTGACCACGCTGAGTGATTGCTGAGTGGTGGTCGGCGTCGCTGGGCCGCCCGGGTGGCGGGGAGGCGACACGCCGCCGTCGTCTACGGAATTCCGAAGATCGGCGGATACCGTCGTCGCATGGATCCGGTGCGCAACCCGTTCGCCCCCGGCGCGGGTCAGCGCCCGCCCGAGCTGGCCGGCCGGGACCGCGAGGTGGACGCCTTCGAGATCGTCCTGGAACGGGTCGCCCGTGGTCGCCCCGAGCGGAGCCTGGTGCTCACCGGGCTGCGCGGCGTCGGCAAGACGGTCCTGCTCGGCGAGCTGCGCTCGATGGCGATGCACGCCGGCTGGGGCGCCGGGAAGATCGAGGCCCGGCCGGACGCCGACCTGCGCCGTCCGCTGTCCGCGGCGCTGCACCGCGCGATCCGCGACCTGGCCGTCCGGCACCGTGCCCCCGAGCGCATCGACGAGGTGCTGGGGGTGCTCAAGGCGTTCGCGCTCCGGTCGTCGCCGGAGGGTACGAAGCTGCGGGAGCGCTGGCAGCCCGGCATCGACGTCCCGGTGAAGAACGGGCGCGCGGACTCGGGCGACATCGAGATCGACCTGGTCGAGCTGTTCACCGAGGTCGCCGAGCTCGCCCAGGACGTCGGATCCGGCATCGCCCTGCTGATCGACGAGATGCAGGACCTGCGGCCCGAGGACGTCTCCGCGCTCTGCGCCGCCTGCCACGAGCTGTCCCAGGCCCGGGTGCCCTCGTCGTCGTCGGGGCGGGGCTGCCGCACCTGCCCGCGGTGCTGTCGGCGTCGAAGTCCTACTCGGAACGGCTGTTCAAGTACTCGCGGATCGACCGGCTGGACCGTAAGGACGCCGACTTCGCGCTGATCGCCCCCGCCGAGCGGGAGGACGCGACCTTCGACCAGGAGGCCCTCGACGACCTCTACGTCCGCTCGGGCGGCTACCCGTACTTCGTGCAGGCCTACGGCAAGGCCGCCTGGGACGCCGCGCCGACCAGCCCGATCGGTGCGAAGGACGTCGAGATGGCCGCCCCCGAGGCCGATGCCGAGCTCGCGGTCGGCTTCTTCGGCTCCCGCTTCGAGCGGGCGACGCCCGCCGAGCGGGAGTACCTGCGGGCGATGGCCGAGCTGACCGACGGGGAGGACCACCCCGTCGAGACGTCGCTGGTCGCCAAGCACCTGGACCGGCGGGCGTCGTCGCTGTCCCCCGCGCGCGACAGCCTGCTCAAGAAGGGCCTCGTGTTCTCGGCCCAGCGCGGGCAGATCGCCTTCACCGTGCCGCACTTCGGGCGGTACCTGCTCGCCAACACCTGACCCCCGCTGCTCCGGACGAGTGAAAACTGTTTGCGGTGTAACGGGTCGTCGTGGCAGTGCGAAACCCCTGCTGAGCCCCGCGGCGCCACCCGACCCCCGACTCGGTAGCGCCGCGGGGCGTTCCACGTTCGGGGCAGGCTGTCGCCCGCCCCGGGCGCCGCCGGGGGCGTCAGGGGCCACCCGTAGCATCGGCCCGGTGGCCGAGCCCAAACTCGAGATCCAGATGCTCCATGACCGAGTCATGATCAAGAGGGTCGAGGGTTCCGGCGAGCGACGGAGCTCGGCCGGAATCGTGATCCCGGCAACCGCACAGGTCGCCAAGCGTCTGGTCTGGGGAGAGGTGGTCGGGGTGGGACAGCACGTGCGCACGGTGAAGGCCGGCGACCGCGTCCTGCTCGCCCCGGAGGACCAGTACGAGGTCGAGATCGCCGGCGTCGGGCACCTGGTCATGCGCGAGCGGGATCTGCACGCGGTGGCCTCCGAGGCCACCCAGCACGGGACCGGTCTCTACCTCTGATCCCCCCGGGTCGCGCCGGTCCGCACGGACCCGCGGCCCACCCGGTTCGACGGCGGTGTCGACGCAGGCGGCGACGTCGGCCTCGATGACAGAGTCGATGGCAGTGCGGAAAGGAAGTCCCACGTCATGCCCGAGCGCCCTCCCTCGTCCGACGACGCGGACGAGCAGCCGGTGACGGCCGCGCCGGAGCCGGGAGACCAGCCGAACGGCGACGCCGCCGGTGCCGGTCGCCCCGTGATGCCCGCCCGCCGCCCCTCGCCCGGTCCCGCGGCAGCCGCTCCTGCCACAGCCGCGCCCGCCGCCGCGCAGGGAACCAACGCGCCGCAGGGCGCCGCCGAGGCCCCGGCCGCCGCGACGCGGGCCACCGAGACCCGGAGCGCCGAGAACCGGGCCGCCGAGACTCCGGCCGCCGACGCGTCCGGGCCCGCGGATCCGGCCGAGGCCGCCGAGCAGGCGCCGCCGGAGTCCCCCGCGGCCCGCACCGTCGTCGGACAGGCCACCACCGCGGACGACCCGGCCGCGCCGTCGCCCGCCGGGCACCAGCCGTCCCCGCAGCGCCCGGGCACCGGTGCCCCGCAGCAGCCCGGCGGCGCCCCGGCGCCCGCCGCGTCGGAGCCCGGCCCCCGGACCTCCGGCGGACAGGACCCGACCCGCCCGGCCCTCGGGGGCGGCGGGGGCCGGGACCAGGACACCGTCCGCGTCCCCCCGCTCAGCGAACAGCGCACCCAGGTCCTGCCCCGGGTCACCCCCGCCGCGTCCGCGACGCCGCCCACGGGCGGCGCCGGCGAGCAGACCGCCCGCATCCACACCGGCGGCCCTGGCGCGGGCACCGCTGTCCTCGGCGCCGGCGCGTTCGGTGCCGCGGGCCCCGCGGCCGCGACCGGTCCGGGTGGTCCGGGTGGTCCCGGTGGTGGCGACGGGGGTGGCGGCGACGAGGGTGGCGACGGCGAGAGCGGTGACGACGGCCCGCAGCGCAAGCGCCCGGTCGGCCTGATCGTCGCGGCCGCCGCACTCGGTGTGCTCGCCCTCGGTTACGTCGGCGACCTCGTGCTCAGCTCCGGCAGCGTGCCGCGTGGCGTCGTCGTCGCCGGTCAGCAGATCGGTGGAATGTCGCGGGCCCAGGCCACCGAGACGCTGCAGGCGGCGATCGAGCCGCGTGCCGGCGCGCCGGTGCCGGTCCAGGCCGGTGAGGTCCGCTCCGAGATCGATCCGAAGGCCGCGGGCCTGCAGGTCGACTACGCGCGCACCCTCGACGAGGCGGGCGAGCAGCCGCTGAACCCGATCACCCGGATCTCCTCGTTCTTCACCACCCGCGAGGTCGGGGTGGTCAACTCCGCCGACGACCGCGCCGTGCGCACCGCGCTCGAGCAGATGGCCCCGCTGGTCATGAAGGAGCCCAAGGAGGGTTCGGTCCAGTGGCAGGGCGTCACCCCGATGCCGGTCGCGCCGGAGCCGGGGCAGCAGCTCGACGTCGACGCGGCCGTCGGCGTCGTCGAGGAGCAGTGGGCCTCCGGCGAGCCGGTGCAGCTGCCGCTGATCGTCGAGCAGGCGATCACCACCCCGGCCGACGTGCAGAAGGCCATCGACGAGGTCGCCAAGCCCGCCGTCGCCGGTCCGCTGACGATCACCGGTGAGGGCGCGAACGCGACCATCACCCCCGAGGACATCACCACCGCGCTCAGCTTCACCGCGGACCCGCAGGGCCCGGTGAAGCTGAAGCCGGTGATCGCGAACAAGACCCTCGAGGACATCGCCCAGCCGCAGCTGGCGAGCACCGAGAAGCCCGGCGTCGACGCCCAGCTCGACTTCGCCGCGACCCCGCCGCGGGTCGTCCCGTCGCAGGACGGGCGCGGGATCGACTACGACGCGACCTTCGCGAACGTGCTGCCGATCCTCACCGGCCAGGGCGAGCGCACCGTCGCCGCGGTGTACGCGAACAAGCCGGCCGAGATCACCACGGCCGACCTGCAGTCGCTGGGCAACGCGACCGAGATCTCGACGTTCACCACCGGCGGGTTCGCCGCCGACTCGGGGCAGAACATCAAGCGCGCCGCCGAGGCCGTCAACGGCCAGATCGTGCAGCCTGGCGAGACGTTCAGCCTCAACGCCGTCAGCAACCCCCGCAACGCCGCCAACGGCTACGTCGAGGCCGGCATCATCGAGGACGGCCACCCGGCGCGCGGCGTCGGCGGCGGGGTCTCCCAGCTCGCGACGACGCTGTACAACGCGTCGTACTTCGCCGGCATGACCGACATCGAGCACAAGGAACACAGCTACTACATCAGCCGCTACCCGGTGGCCCGTGAGGCGACGGTCTTCGACGACCTCATCGACGTCAAGTTCCGCAACGACGGCCCCACCCCGGTGCTGATCCGCACGGCGTGGACGCCCAGCAACGTCACCGTCTCGTTCGTCGGCCAGAAGATGTACGACGTCACCTCGACGACCGGGCCGCGGACCAACCCGACCCAGCCGCAGGTCGTCAACATCCCGGCCGGTCAGCCGTGCAGCCCCAGCAAGGGCTCGCCCGGCTTCACCGCGACCGACACCCGGACCATGCGCAACGTCCAGACCGGGGAGACGACGAGCAAGACCCGCACGGTCAAGTACAACCCGCAGCCGATCGTGCAGTGCGGCGGCTGATCCGGTGATCGTCGCGTCCAGGGGGTGACGTAACCCACGTCACATTCGTACCCTGATCCCTCCAGTCGCCGGACAGCGAGGGATCGGGGTACCCCCAATGCGCATCGCGGACGTTCTGAGGAGCAAGGGCAGCGCGGTGAGCACCGTGGCGCCGGACGACCCGGTGGTCGAGGTGCTCCGGGCGATCGCCGAGCGGAACCTCGGCGCACTGCCGGTGGTCGACGGTGACCGGCTGGTCGGCATCGTCTCGGAGCGGGACGTGGTGCGCCGGTTGCACAGCCACGGCGCCGCGCTGCTCGACGCGCGGGTGTCCGAGGTGATGTCCACCGAGGTGGTCACCTGCTCGCCCGACGACGGCGTCGGTGACCTCGCCCGGGTCATGACCGACCGCCGGGTGCGGCACCTGCCGGTCGTCGTCGACGGGGCGCTGGCCGGGATCGTGTCCATCGGCGACCTGGTCAAGGCCCGGATGGACATGCTCGAGCAGGAGCGCGAGCAGCTGGAGAGCTACATCGCGCAGTAGCGGCGGACGAGGAAGGGCCCCGGGCGGGGAGTCCGCACCCGGGGCCCTTCGTCAGGGGAACCGGATCAGAACGAGGCCTCGTCGAGCTCCATGAGCGCGTTGTCGGCGTTCGCGACGATCGCCTTCTCCGAGGTCAGACGGGGCAGCACGGACTTCGCGAAGAACGTCGCGACGCCGACCTTGCCCTCGTAGAAGGCCCGGTCCTTCGCCGGGACGCCGTCGGTGCCCAGTGCGGCGAGCGCGACGGTCGCCTGACGCAGCAGCAGCCAGCCGACGAGCAGGTCGCCGACCGCCATGAGCAGCCGCACGGTGTGCTGGCCGACCTTGTACAGCTCGGTGGCGTCCTTGGTGGAGGCGTAGAGGTAGCCGGTCAGCGTGCCGAGCATCCCCTGCACGTCGGTGAGCGCGGTGCGCAGGAGCTCGCGCTCCTCCTTGAGCCGGCCGTTGCCCGCCTCGGAGTCGATGAACGCCTGGATCTCGCCCGCGACGTGCGCGAGCGCCTGGCCGTTGTCCCGGACGATCTTGCGGAACAGGAAGTCCTGGGACTGGATCGCGGTGGTGCCCTCGTAGAGGGAGTCGATCTTGGCGTCCCGGATGTACTGCTCGATCGGGTAGTCCTGCAGGAAGCCGGACCCGCCGAGGGTCTGCAGCGACTGCACGAGCTGCTCGGTGGCGCGCTCGGAGCCGACACCCTTGACGATCGGCAGCAGCAGGTCGTTGACCTTCTCCGCCAGCTCGGTGCTGATCCCGCTGCCCTCGTCGCCGAGACGCACCCTGTCCTGGAAGGTCGAGGTGTAGATGTAGACCGCGCGCAGGCCCTCGGCGTACGCCTTCTGCAGCATCAGGCTGCGGCGGACGTCCGGGTGGTGGGTGATCGTGACCCGCGGCGCGGTCTTGTCCGTCATCTTCGTCAGGTCGGCGCCCTGCACGCGCTCCTTGGCGAACTCGAGCGCGTTGAGGTAACCGGTCGACAGGGTGCCGATGGCCTTGGTGCCGACCATCATCCGGGCGTACTCGATGACCTGGAACATCTGAGCGATGCCGTCGTGCACGTCACCGAGCAGCCAGCCGACGGCCGGGGTGCCGTGCGCCCCGAAGGTCAGCTCGCAGGTCGTGGAGGCCTTGAGGCCCATCTTGTGCTCGACGTTGGTCACGAAGGCGCCGTTGCGCTCGCCCGGCTCACCGGTCTCGGTGTCGAAGTGGAACTTCGGCACGAGGAACAGCGACAGGCCCTTGGTGCCCGGCTTCGCGCCCTCGGGGCGGGCCAGCACCAGGTGCATGATGTTCTCGGTGAAGTCCTGCTCCGCCGAGGTGATGAAGCGCTTCACGCCCTCGATGTGCCAGGTGCCGTCGTCCTGCTGGATCGCCTTGGTCCGGCCGGCCCCGACGTCCGAGCCCGCGTCCGGCTCGGTCAGCACCATCGTGGCGCCCCAGCCGCGGTCGATCATCAGCTGGGCCCAGCGCTTCTGCTCCTCGTTCCCGTTCTTGTGGAGGATCGAGGCGAAGTTCGGGCCGGCCATGTACATGAAGATGGCCGGGTTGGAGCCACACATCAGCTCGGCGGCGGCCCATTGCACCGACGGCGGGATGCCCATGCCGCCCAGCTCGTTCGGCAGGCCGAGGCGCCACCACTCGCCGTCCCAGAGGACCTTGTAGGCGTCCTTGAGCTCCTGCGGGGTGGTGACCGTGTGGTCCTCGGGGTGGAAGACCGGCGGGTTGCGGTCGATCGTGGCGTAGTGCTCCGCCAGCGGTCCGGTGCAGACGGTCGACAGCTCCGACAGCACGCCCTTGGCGGTGTCGACGTCGACGTCGGTGAACGGCCCCGTCCCGAGGTGGTTCTGTACCTCGAACACCTCGAAGAGGTTGAACTCGAGGTCGCGCACGTTGCTCTTGTAGTGGCCCATCCGTCCTTCACCGCCGTTCGTGCCAGGGCCGATCGACTTACCGGCCGGTAACTGACTCCAGAGTATTACCGACGGGTAACCCAGGCAAGGGCGCAGGTGCGGGTCGGGGACCGCTCACCCGTGTGACGCGCTCGACCGGCGCGCCCGCGCCGTACTTCTCCCGTGAACCGAGAGAGTGTGGAGTCGCACGGGACGGATGTGGCGTGTGTGACGAAGGCGGTACCGGCTCGGTGCGGCCGATGGGGGGCAGCAGCGATGGGCGAGCCGGGGCAGAGCTGGAGTCGCCGCGGGCTGCTGGTCGGTGGTGCGGTCGCCGGCGCGGCCCTGGTCCTGCCCGGCCGGGCGTTCGCCGGGCCGCCGCCGGCCACCGACCCCGCCCCGCCCGCCACCGACCCGGTGCCCGGTCCGTCGGCGGTCCCGGGGCCGGAGGGCATGCCCGGCCCGGCGGGTGCCGGCCCCCTCGCGGAGGGCGTGCCGATCCCGTTCATCGCGCGCTGCTTCGAGTGGGGCGCGCGCAAGCCGAGGTCCGCACCGAAGATCTGGGACCGGCGTCCGATCCGGATCCTGGTGCACCACACGGCCGGGGCGAACACGACCGACTACAGCGTCGGCGCCGCGCACCGGATGGCGAGGGCGATCCAGAACTACCACATGGACCGCAACGGCTGGCTCGACTCCGGGCAGCACTTCACCATCTCGCGCGGCGGGCACGTGCTGGAGGGCAGGCTCTGGAGCCTCGGTGAGCTCAACGGGGGCCGCCGCGTCGTCGAGGGGGCGCACTCGCCGGGCCAGAACGTCATCGCGATCGGCATCGAGAACGAGGGCACCTACATGGGCGTCGACCCGACGCCGGCACTGTGGAACTCGCTGCGCATCACCTGCGCCTACATCTGCCTGCGCTACGGGATCGCCCCGACCGAGCTCTACGGCCACCGCGACTACCGCAACACCCTCTGCCCCGGCGACCGTCTCTACGCCGCGCTGCCCCGGCTGCGTCGCGAGGTGGCGGGGCTGCTGGGCAGGCGGCTCTCCCGCACCGAGGCGACCAAGGCGAGCTGGCCGCTGCTGCGCACCGGCGACCGCGGGCCGATCGTCGAGGCGGCCCAGTACCTGCTGCGCGACGCCGGGTCGCTGACCGGGAAGCCCGACGGCCGGTTCGACGACCGCACCGCGGCCGCGGTGCGCGAGTTCCAGCGCGCGCACCGCGCCGACGACGTCAACGGCCTGCTCGGCGGGGAGACCTGGCCGGAGCTGGCCCGCACGGTGCGCGCGGGCGCCGAGGGCGACGCCGCCCGTGCGGTCGAGGTACTCGCGGCGGCGCGGCGGGTGGAGAGCGTGCCCGACGTCGTCGACCACCCGCAGTGGCAGAAGCTGCTCGGGACCTCCGGCAGTCCCGTCCCGGACGTGCACGACCCGCAGGGCGTGCTGAACCGCTGAGGGCCACGCGCGGGCCCCGTGCGGGCGGAGAGCGCCCGCACGGACGGGTGACGGACTGCCGCTAGTCTCGCCCGGTGCTGAACCGCTGCCCCGCGTGCGACGCGCCCGCGAGCGATCCGTTCTTCTCGGTGACCGGGCTGCCGGTGCACGGCACCGCGGTGCTGCCCGACCCGGTCTCGGCGCGGTCGGTGGCCACCGGTGACCAGGTGCTCGTGCTCTGCGAGCGCTGCGGGCTGGTGTTCAACCGCGACTTCGACCCGGGGCTGCTCGACTACACCGGCGACCACGAGGAGTCCCAGCACCACTCCCCCCGCTTCGCCGCCTACGCCGCGGAGATCACCGCGGACTGGGTGGCGCGGTTCGGCCTGGCCGGACGGCACGTCGTCGAGGTGGGCTGCGGGTCCGGTGACTTCGCCGCCGAGCTGCTCGGCGCCGGCGTCGGCCGGGTCACCGGGATCGACCCGCACTTCGTGCCGCAGCGGGTCCGGCCCGAGCTCGCGGACCGGCTCACCGCCGTCCCCGCGGAGTTCGCCCGTGACCAGGTCGAGCCGGACACCGCGGCCCTGGTCTGCCGGCACACCCTGGAGCACATCCCCGACCTCGCCGTCTTCGGCGCGGAGCTGCACGCCGGGCTGCGGCGCGGCGGTGGCCGGGCGCTGCTCGCCGAGGTGCCCGACCTGGGCCGGATCCTCGACGAGGGCGCCTTCTGGGACCTGCAGTACGAGCACTGCTCCTACTTCACCCCGGCGACCATGCGGACGTTCCTGGCCGGGGTCGGCTTCTCCGACCCGCAGGTGCGGCTGACCTACGCCGACCAGTACGTCGTCGCCGAGGCGGGGCCGGGCGGGACCCCGGGCGCGCCTGTGCTGGAGCCGCACCTGCGCGACGCGCTGCGCGGTGCCTGCCTGGACTTCGCGACCCGGGTGTCGGACCAGGTCGGACGCTGGCGGGAGTGGCTGGGCGGCCGGGCCGCGACCGGCGACGAGGTGGTCGTCTGGGGCGGCGGGGCGAAGGGGCTGACCTTCCTCAACGTCGTCGAGGGCGGGGCGGAGGGGACCGGCGCGGTCGGCGCGGTCGTCGACATCAACCCCGGCCTGCAGGGCCGCTTCATGGGCGGGCTCGGGCTGCCGATCCGCGCGCCGAAGGACCTGCTGGACTCCCCGCCGCGGTCGGTGCTGCTGATGAACCCGGTCTACACCGGCGAGGTACGGGCCACGCTCGACGAGCTGGGGCTCGGGTCGACGGAGCTGCTCGCGGTCTGAGCCCCGCTCACCGGTTCGCGTCGCGCATCTCGCGCACCGCGCGGGCGAGCTCGGCGCGGGCATCGGCGGGGTCGTCGAGGCCGACCCCGGTGAGCACCAACGCCCCGGCGAGCAGCAGCCGCGCGGTGCGTCGGGCCGGGCCGGACAGGTCGTCACCGCAGACGCGGTCGAACCGGTCCTGGAAGTCGGTGATCACCGAGTCCCGGATCCGGCGGGCGGCCGGGTCGTGGCCGAGGAACACCGCGCGCAGCGCGCTGTTCCCGGCCAGGGCGGCGACCAGACCGTCGACGTAGCCGGCGACGCGCTCCTCCACCGGCAGCCGGTCGTCCGGCTCCTCACCGGGCGCGGCGCGCAGGTGGGTCACGAACACCGCGGCGAGCAGGTGCTCCTTCGAACCGAACACCTTGTACGCGGTCGCCGGGGAGACTCCGGCCCGGCGGGCCACCCGGCGCACGGTGAGCACCTCGGCGCCGTGCTCCGCGAGCTCCGCGCCCCCCGCCTCGAGCAGCCGGGCGCGCGTCGCCGGCGCGACCTCGCTGGGTCGGAGGATCGCCTCGTCCACCGGCTCCAGGGTAGTGCGCGACCCGACGTACCGAACCCGGTACCGATGGTCGCGGGAACTGCGCTACGGTCACCGCACCCGATGGACAGGTGTCCATCCGGCCCACGGGAGGCTCACGTGCGCACGATCAGCCGCAGGACCGTCCTCGCCGGCGCGGCGGGTGCCGCCGGACTCGGGCTGCTGGGCAGCGGGGTCGCCGCCGCAGCGCCCGGCCGGATCGCGGTGACCCGCGAGGAGCACCGGGTGGTCGTCGTCGGGTCCGGCTTCGGCGGCGGGGTCACCGCGCTGCGCCTGGCGCAGGCCGGGGTGCCGGTGCTCGTGCTGGAGCGCGGGCGGCGCTGGGTCACCGGCCCGAACGCGGAGACCTTCCCGCGGGTCCTGACCAACCCCGACCGCAGGCTGTTCTGGCTCGACACCGTCTCCGACCCGCTGGACGGGCCGCCGAACCCGCTGTCGGTGCTGCTCGGGCGGCCGACCCGGAGCACCCCGGGCGCGGTCCCGCTTTCCCCCGGCCGCTACACCGGTCTGCTGGAGCGGGTCGGCGGCAACGGCATGGACGTGTTCTGCGCGGCGGGCGTCGGTGGCGGGTCGCTGATCTACCAGGGCATGACGCTGCAGCCGACCGCGGAGCTGTTCGCGGCCACGATGCCCCGCGAGCTCGACTACGACGTGCTCGCCCGCGAGCACTACCCGCGGGTCGCGCGGATGCTGCGCCTGGAAACCGCACCCGACGAGCTGATCGACTCCCCCACCTACCGCTCGTCGCGGGTGTTCCGGGACCGCGCCGAGGCCGCCGGCTACGAGGTCGAGAAGATCCCGATGCCGATCGACTGGGACTACGCGCTGGCCGAGCTGCGCGGGGAGATGAAGGCCACCTACACCAACGGCGACGGCGCGCTCGGTGTGAACAACGGAGGCAAGCACAGCGTCGACGTCACCTACCTCGCCGAGGCCGAGGCGACCGGCCGGGTCACCGTCGCGACGCTGCACCAGGTCACCGACGTCATCCGGGCCGCCGACGGGCGCTGGGAGGTGCACGTCGACCGGATCGACGAGACCGGCACCATCCAGGAGAAGAAGATCATCACGACTCCGGCGCTGGTGCTCGCCGCGGGGACGCAGAACACCAACCGGCTGCTGCTGCGCGCCCGCGCGCACGACACGATCCCGGACCTGCCCGACGCCCTCGGGGAGAACTGGGGCACCAACGGCGACCGGATCTGCACCTGGGTCTCCCCCGTCGAGGACTTCGGCCCGGTGCAGGGCGGGCCCGTGGTGTTCGGGACGAAGGACTGGGCGGACCCGGCATCGGCGAACACGATCATCCAGGCGTCGCTGCCGCCGCTGCCGCTCGGGCTCGGCCGCACCGTCACGATGATCGTCGGCTACGGCGTCAGCGCCGGCCGCGGCCGCGTCACCTGGGACCCGGTGCGCCAGGAGGGCGTCGTGCAGTGGCCGCTCGACGGCGACGCGCCGCTCACCGCGCGCATCCACGAGCGGATGGCCCGCATCACCGGCGTGCGCGGCACCTTCGTCGACACCACCTACGCCGTGCCGACGACCTGGCACCCGCTCGGCGGTGCGTGCATCGGCACGGTCTGCGACGTCGCGGGCCGGGTGCGGGGCCAGCGCGGGCTCTACGTGCTCGACGGGTCGCTGATGCCGGGCACCACGGCGGCCTGCAACCCGTCGATGACGATCGCGGCCGTCGTCGAGCGGGCCACCGACGACCTGGTGCGCCAGGACGTCGGCACGCTCATCTGACCAGCCGCCGGACGACGGCCAGGTCCTCCGGGCTCGCCACGTGCAGGTTCGCCGGGTCCCCCGGCACCGTCACCACGCGGTGGCCCAGCGCGGCGAGCATCCCGGAGTTCTCCACCGGCCGGGGCGCGTCGGCGTGCGCGGCCCGCAGCACGTCCGCCCGGAACGCCTGCGGTGACTGGGTGATCACCGCGTCCTGCTTCGGGAGGGTCTCGACGACGACGCCGTCGACCACCCGCTGCACCACCTCCAGCAGCGGGACGACCGGCACCGCTCCGTCCGCTCCGGCGCGCACGGCGTCGACGACGTCGGTGAAGATCCGGTCCGCGGCGAGCGGGTGTGCCGGGTCGGCGAGCACCAGGATCCCGGCGTCGCCGGGCACCACCGCGAGCCCGGCACGCAGTGACTCGGACTGGTGGTCGCCGCCGACGGCGAGCGCGTCGACCGGCTCGCCGTCCCAGTCCACACCGGACGGCAGCACCAGCGCGACCCGGTCGCAGGTGCGCCGGGCGGCGGCGACCGTGTGGTCGACCAGCCGGAGCCCCGCCAGCTCGTCGAGCTGTTTCAACCGGCCGTAGCGCAGCCCCCGGCCGCCCGCCAGCACGATCGCCCACACGTGGTCCTGCACTCCGGTGATCCTGCCGGGACCGCCGGGGGAACCGGACACCGCACCCGATAGCCTCGGTCGTCCCCGATCGGGCGACCCGAACGGGTGACACGGAGGGCGGACGAGGATGGCGGCACCGACGACGTCTCGCACCCCCGCCGCGCCGTCGACCGGCCCGCTCGCCGGGTCCCCCGCGTCGATCGCGCTGGTCCGGGAGGTCGCCGAGGACCCGGCCGCGCCGCGCCTGGTGGCCGTCACCGGCCCGGCCGGTGCGGGCAAGTCGACCCTGCTGCGCGAGCTCGTCCGGGTGTGGACCGAGGCCGGCGCCGAACAGGACGTGACGGTCGTCGACGACGCCCACGAGCTCGGCGACGATGCGATCGCCGACCTGCGCGGGTACGCGGGCCGCCCGGACGCCCGCCTGGTCGTCGCGTTCCGACCGTGGCCGCGCAGCCGTGCGCTGGCCCGGCTCGGCGCGACGCTGGCCGCCGCCGCGCCGCCGCTGGTCCTGGGCTCCCTGGACGCGGCCGGGATCGCTGCGCGGGCCGCCCGCGTCGCCGGGGTCCGGATCTTCGACGAGGCCGTCCGGGTCGTCGCCGAGCGCACCGCCGGGGCCCCGATGCTGGTCGACCGGCTGCTCGCCCACGGGCGGGTCGGCGGGCCGGTGCCGCCGCAGCTCGCCGAGCAGATCGGCTACGCCGTCGACGCCGAGGACCCACGGGTGGTCGAGCTGGTCACCGCGCTCGCGCTCGGTGCCCCCGTCGACGGCGAGGTGCTCGTCCCGCTGCTCGGGATCTCCGACGCGGCCGGCGTCGGCGTCGGCGCCGAGATCGCCGAGCTCGACGAGCTGTCCGGCCGGGCCGTCGCCGCGGGGCTCTGCACCCCCGACGGGCGGGTCGTCCCGCTGGTCGCCGAGTCGATCCGCGCCCGGGTCGCGCCCGCCCGGCGGGCCGAGCTGCGCCGCCATCTCGCCGAGATCGAGCTCGACCGCGGCGGGAGCGTGCTCGCCGTCGCCCGCACCCTGCGCGGGTCCGGGGCCACCGGGGAGCGCGCCGCCGCGGTGTTCCGGGCCGCCGCGGCCGAGGCGGCCCACGCGGAGAGCCCGGACGCGGTCCGGTTCTACGCCGAGGCCGTCGCCGCGGGGACACCTCCACTGACCGTCGCCGCGCACCGCGCGCAGGCCCACCTCGTCGCGGGGGACCTCGACGGTGCGCTCGGGCACGCCGACTCGGTGCTGTCCGCGACCGACGCCGTCGAGGCCACCGACGCCGTCCGGGCCGGGTCGGTCGCGGCCGCCGTCCTCGCCCGGCGGGGTCTGCTGGCGCGCAGTGCCGAGCTGTACCGGTGGACCGCCGCGGTGTCCGGGGAGCGCCCGCCCGCGGCGGCCGTGCCCGTCCTGATCGGGACCGGGGCGCTGGAGGAGGCCCGCGCCGTCGTCGGGGGCGACGGTGGCGGTTCCGGGTTCGTCGCCGGCCGTGCGCCCACCCTGGTCGACGGCGCCGACGACCTGACCGCCCGCGGCGTGCTCGACTCGGTCGAGGGCTCCCCGACCGCAGCACTGTCCGGCCTGGCCCGCGCCGCCGGGCTCCTGGAGGCCGCGCACGGCGCCGCGCTGCTGCCCGACACCCCGGCCGCGCTGGCCGCGCTGGTGGCCGTGCACACCGGGGAGTTCGACGTCGCCGCGTCCGTACTGGACCGTGCCCTGCGGACCGGGCTCGGCGGGGCACCCGCCCGGGCCCGGCACCGGCTGCTGCTCGGCTGGATCGCGCTGTTGCGCGGCGCGACCGGCCCGGCGTCGGAGCGGCTCGCCGCCGTCGACGAGGGCGACGACCCCCTCGAACCGCGCGACGAGTTCCTCGCCGCGGCACTGCAGGTGGCGATCGCCCGCCGCCAGTCCGACCTCGGCGCCCTGATGCGGTCCTGGACGCGGGCCCGGCAGGCGATCGTCCGCCACCCGGTCGACCTCTACGTGCTGCAGCCGCTCGGGGAGCTGGTGACCGCGGCGTCGCGGCTGCGGGAGGAGAGCTGGGTGGCCCCGCACCTCGCCGAGGCCGACGCGCTGCTCGACCGGCTCGGCCGGCCCGCGCTGTGGGCCGCCCCGCTGCACTGGGCACGGCTGCAGGCCGCGGTCCTCACCGACGACGTCGAGGCCGCCCGCGCCCGCTCCGACGAGCTGCAGCGCGCGGCCTGCGGCAGCCGCTTCGCCCACGCCATGGCGACGGCGGCCCCGCACTGGGTGGGGGTGCTGGAGGACCGGGTCGACGCGGCCGAGGTCGAGGCCGCCGCCCGCGGGCTGCACGCCGTCGGCCTGTCCTTCGACGGCGGCCGCCTCGCCGGGCAGGCGGCGTTGCGGACCGGGGACCGGCGCGCGGTGTCGGCGCTGCTGGCCTGCGCGCGGGCCCTGCAGGCCGCGGGCACGGACCTGCGTCAGGGGACCGTCCCACCGCCGGCGGAGGAGCCCCGCCCGGTGGCCGAGGAGCCTGCCGTCGTGGCTCCGGCACCCGTCGAGGCCGCCCCGGAGCCGGCCGCGTCGGGACTGCTGTCCGAGCGTGAGCTGGAGGTCGCCGAGCTCGTCGTGCAGGGGCGCACCCAGCGTGAGATCGGTGAGGCGCTGTTCATCTCGGCGAAGACCGTCGAGCACCACGTGGCCCGGATGCGCCAGCGCCTCGGGGTGGGCAGCCGCAGCGAGCTGCTCGACGAGCTCCGCCGGATCCTGGGCGACCGCGGCTGACCCCGCCCGGTCAGGGCAGGATCGAGTCGACGTACCCGCCGTCCACCCGGACCGCGGCCCCGGTCGTGGCCGAGGCCTGCGGGGAGGCCAGGTAGGTCACCATGTGGGCGATCTCCTCGGGCTCGATCAGCCGCTGGATCAGCGACTGCGGCCGGTGGGTGCGCATGAACTCGCGCTGGGCCTCGTCCCAGGGCAGGGCCGGATCGACGAGCTGGTACACGAAGTCCTCGACGCCCGCGGTGTGCGTCGGCCCGGCGATCACCGAGTTGACGGTGACCCCACTGCCGGCCGCCTCCTTGGCGAACCCCCGGGACAGCGCCAGCAGCGCCGTCTTGGACACGCCGTAGTGGATCATCTCGGCCGGGATGACGATCGCGGAGTCGCTCGCGATGTTCTGGATGCGGCCCCAGCCGCGGTCCCGCATGCCGGGCAGGTAGGTCCGGATCAGCCGGGCGGCGGTCAGGACGTTGACCTCGAAGTAGCGACGCCAGTCGTCGTCGGTGATGGTGAGGGCCTCCTGGGCGCCGAAGACGCCCAGGTTGTTGACCAGGACGTCGACGTCGGGCAGCGCCGCCACCAGGGTCGCGGTGCCCTCCTCGGTGGTGACGTCGGCCGCCACGCCGGCGACGTCCCCGCCGGACTCGGCCCGGGCCCGGGCGACGGCCTCGTCGACCCGGTCCGCGGTACGGCCGTTGACCGCGACCCGGGCGCCCGCGCGGGCCAGGCCGACGGCGATGGCGAATCCGATGCCCTGGGTGGAGCCCGTCACGAGGGCGGTCCGGCCGGTCAGGTCGAGGTGCATGGCTGTCTCTCCAGGAGTCGGGGCGGCCGTCTCGTATCGTGGGGACGGCACGTGTAACAGTCAGCGTGCGCCGATAGTTGCACACGCTGGTTATTGCTGACGCCGCCAACGTAGCGCCGACGCCCGAAGGGGAGGCATGCCATGTCGCTCGACGACGACGCGGTCGAGACGCGGGCGCGGGGGTGGCGCACCCTGGCCGCCCTGCACGCCCGGCTGGAGGACGACCTGGAGCGGGCGTTGCAGCGCTCGTACGGGCTGTCGGTGGTGGAGTACACCGTGCTCGACGCGCTGGCCCGCCAGGACGGGTTCCACCTGCGGATGGCCCAGCTGTCGTCGGTGGTGGCGCTGAGCCAGTCGGCGACGACCCGGCTGGTCGGCAGGCTGGAGGACCGGGGTCTGCTGCAGCGGTACCTGTGCCCCACCGACCGGCGCGGCATCTACACCGAGCTCACCGAACAGGGGCGTCTGCTCCTGGAGAGCGCCCGCCCGGGCCACGACCGGGCGCTGGAACGGGCACTGGCCGACGCGGCGACACGACCCGAGCTGGCCCCGCTGGTCGCGGCGTTGCACGCCCTGGACGCGACGCCCTGATCCCTGCCTAGTGGTGCGCGTGCGGGCGGGAGGCCTCCGCGAGCAGCCCCTCGCAGGAGCGCACCACGATCCGCGCGGCCTCCGCCGAGGCCCGCCCGGTCAGCGGGCTCTCCGCCCGTCGCCGCCAGCGGCGCAGCGCCTCGGAGGCGGCGTCGTGGACCTCGCGCGGGCCCGCGGCGCCGTCGAGCCCCAGCCGGGCCGACGCCGAGCCGCCCTCGCCGCCGAGCAGCCGTTCGGCGTCGGCGAGCGCCTCCGGCGGGAACACGATCTTCCCGGCGCGCAGGTCGGCCAGGGCCCGCAGCTCCACGAACTCGTGCGCCCCGGCCAGGATCCGCTCCACCTCGGCACGCAGCGCGGCCGTCGCCGGGCGGGGCTCGCGGGTCAGCACGAGGTCGACGGCGAGCAGCGCGGAGCGGGCCTTGAGCAGGTCGCGGCGCTCGGAGAACTGGGTGTCGAGCACCGAGCGCAGCTCGTCGAGTCCGGAGCGGCGCACCAGGTCGTCGGCCAGCGCGGTCGGGTCCTTCACACCCTGGCGGATCAGCGTGGTCCCGAGCCGGACGCCGAACAGGCCGAACCGCTCCAGCAGCGCGATCCGGGTGGCGGCGTCGGGCCGGTCGAGGTCGGTGCGTCCGAACCGGTCGGCTGACAGCAGCAGCGCCTCGACGTCGCCACGCGGGAGCGCGGCGAGCTCGGTGAGCGCGACGTACTCGTCCTGCCGCATGGTGCGGGCGGTCTCGGCGAGCAGCCCGGCCACGGCGACGACGGTCTGGCACAGCCCCCGCAGCTTGTCGTCGCCGCGGTAGCGCCGCGCGATCCGGCGCGCCGAGATCAGCGCGTCGAGCCGGCCGACGCCGATCTCGTCGGCGCGCGAGAGCACCGCGATGGTGTTCACCGGGGTCGCGCGGGCGACGCCGCGGTCGTGGAAGGCCTCCAGGAACCGCACGTCACCGGCGTGCAGGTGACGCATCAGGTAGACGACGGCGTCGGCGGGCGACGGGGTGTCCTCCGGCGTGAGGAACTCCCCGGCCCGGCCGGCCGCGTCGGCGGTCAGCGACCCGATGCCGGGGGTGTCGATCAGGTTGGTGCGGCGCAGGTGCTGCGACGGCCAGTCGACGTGCAACCGGTCGACGTCCTCCACCCGGGCGCCCTGCAGGTCGATCTGCAGGGCGCCGTCGCGGCGGGCCAGGGTGAGCGGACGGTCGGCGCCGGAGCGCAGGTGCATCCGCACGCCCGGGGCGGGGGGCGTCGGCGTACCAGGTGACGATGCGGGTGCACTCGCCCGCGTCGGTGGGCGCGATCCGCTCGCCGACCAGGGCGTTGAGCAGGGTGGACTTGCCGGCCTTGACCTTACCGGCGATCGCGACGCGCAGCGGCTCGTCGAACCGGTCGAGGTGGTGGCGCAGCCAGCCCGCGGCCTGCGGGGAGTCGCCGTAGGCGTCCAGGGTCCGGCGCAGCAGCGCGCGGGTCTGCTCGGTCAGCGCGCTCACGCCGGACCACCGGAGCCCACGGCCGCGGCCAGCGCCCTGGCCCGCTCGGCGAGGCCGGTCACCCGCTCCAGCTCGGCCTCCAGGTCGGCGACGCGCTGCTGACGCTCGGCGTCGTCCTTGAGGGCGGTCTGCGCGGCCGCGACCGACTCCTTCAGCGCCTCGGACAGCTCGTCGGCGACGGTGGTGAAATGGTCGCGCAGGTCGCGCTGGATGCGGCGCAGGTTGTCCCGGGAGTCCTTGCCGACCTGGAAGGTGACCTCGTCGATGTGCCGGCGCACGGCGTTCTTCGACTCGGCCTGGCGGCGCTGCTTCAAGCGCTTCTTCTCGTCGCGCACGGTCTTGGCGCCGAACAGCAGACCCGCACCGACCGAGAGCGGGTTGAGCAGGGCGATCCCGGCGAAGGTGGAGGCGAGACCGAACATCAGCATGCCGCCGTAACCGCCGCGGGCGCCGACGAACAGCTTCTGCCCGATGCCGAACTTCTCGTCCGCGGGCATCTCCAGCGGGTCGACCAGCCCGGCCACCGAGCCGCCCGCGACCCGCAGCTCGGGCAGGGTCACGTCGACGGCCTCGGCGAAGTGCTCGGCCACCTGCTCGGCCAGCCAGCGTGCCCGCTCGGTCGTCCACACGAAGTTCTGGGCGACGGCGTGGGCCACCTGCTTGTGGAACCACTCGGCGAACTGGTCCCAGATGTCGGCCGGGTCGGCGTCCTCCAGGAGCTGCTCGGCGTCGCGGGAGACCGCGCGCAGCCGGTCGCGCAGGTCGTACTCGATGTCGGCGATGATGTCGGCGACGCCGTCGGTCAGCGTGGTCTGCCAGCGCGCGGAGCGCTGGCGCAGCCCGTCGACGCGCGACCGCGCGGCCTCCAGCTCACGGGCGAGCTGACCGGCCTTCTCCGGGTCGTTCTGCGACATCAGCTCGGCCCGCATCGTGGCTTCCAGGGCCTGGCAGGTGACGAGGACGTCCTGGCTGGTGGAGCGGCGGTCCAGGTCGTCGGCGGCACCGACGACCTTGCGCAGCAGGAAGCTGGTGAGCGCCTGGAAGCCGGACTCGGCGATGAGGTCGAGGTCCTGGGTGCGGGCCGCGTGCAGCCGCAGTGCGGAGGACACCGGCAGCAGCTCCGCATCGATCCGGGCGGTGCGCAGGTGGCGCTCGTCGATCTCGACGATCCGCCGCCAGTGCGGGTACAGGTCGGTCTTGGTGACGATGCAGGCGACGTTCGGGCACAGCTTGCGCGCGGCCTGCAGGAACTCCAGCTCGGGGGCGGTGTACTCCTGGCTGGCGTCGGAGACCAGCAGCACCGCGTCCGCGGTGGGCAGCGCCGACATCGTCGCGGCGCCGTGCGCGGACCCGAGCCCGCCGACGCCGGGGGTGTCGACCAGGGCCAGCCCGCTCTGCAGGAGCTTGCGGGGCAGCGTGACCTCGGCGCGGGTGAGGCGGGCCCGGTTGCCGGGGTTGCCGGCCTCGGAGACGTGCTCGGCGAGCTGGTCGAGCCCGACGACGGTCCGCTCGGCCTTCTCGGTCGCCACGCCGTCGGGCCCGGGGGCCTCGCGCACGAGGGTCACCGACGTCTCCTCGCCGAAGCGCACGAGCGTCGGCACGGCGGTGGCGATGTCGTCGTCGACGGGGCACACGGTGGCGTTGACCAGCGCGTTCACCAGCTGGCTCTTGCCCTGCTTGAACTCGCCGACGACCAGCACCCGCACGACCGGGTCGGTCAGCCGCGCCTTCGTCTGCCGCAGCCGCGGCGCCAGGTCGGGGCGGTCGTAGGCGGTGACCGCCTTGGGGCCTGTGCAACGAACGGTGGTTCCGGCCCGACACGCCGGACCTCAGCGTCCGGCGGGATGGGCACTGTGAGTGATGACATCAGACCCTATGGGCTCTGCTGAGAACGAGA